>CANQXV010000007.1 GCA_947627895.1 uncultured Bacilli bacterium | reverse complement strand
AGGAAAACAAGAAAAAAAGAAGAAAACTTTATTGTGTCATTTGACCAAGAAAACGTGGTTTAGTCATATAGCAGTAGAAGTACCTGGTGAAGGAACATCAAATGAGTGGCTAGAAGAAGTATCTGATGAAAAATACAATAAATTAGATAATTAAAAAAAAGAACAAATTACAATATGTATGAGCAAACAATTATAAAGTTTGTTCTTTTTTTCCATTAATAAAATTAAGAAAAAATTAAGAAAATAATAATATTAAATTAAAGATTTTTATTGCTGTTTATTATATTCTTTTATTTGTTGGAGGATATATTAATGAAACCTAAAAAAAGAAAAATAAAAGCACCATTTAAAATTCTTATCACTATTTCAGTTATTTTATGTGTGGTGAAAATTGCATTTCCTTATATAGATAGTAATATAATACTTGATTCTAATAAAGAAAATATTTTAATTGATAATTCAAATAATAATGATAATGAAAAACTAAATACAGGAAACAATAATAACATAATTGATAGTGATATTAATAATGTAGCTATGGATCATAGTGATGATAACCTTACGACATTAGAAAGATTAAAAAAGTTAGTTTCAAAAGATGATAGAATAAATCAAATAATAAATAATTATAATAATTATCCAGAGCAATTACTAGATATGCTATCAAGAAATATAGAAATGCTTGATTATGTAATGGAATTTTTAAATAACAAAGGAAAAACTTATAGTAATGATATTGGAAATATTAATAATGAAATACCACTATTACTACAATGGGATAAAAGATGGGGTTATGGTGCGTATGGCGAAAATTATGTAGCAATAAGTGGCTGTGGACCGACATCACTTGCTATGGTGATTGCCGGACTTGCCAAAGATAATAGTATAACCCCTTATAAAATAGCAAAGTTCGCCGAACAAAATGGTTATTATGTTAATGGTATTGGAACAAGTTGGTCTTTAATGATAGATGGTGCTAAAAGTTTTGGTATCAATAGTAAGGAAATTGCTTTATCTAAAATAGTAGTCTTTAATGCTTTACAAAATGGTCACCCCATTATTTGTAGTATGAAAAAAGGCGATTTTACTAATGCCGGTCATTTTATTGTTTTAGTAGGAATAGAAAACGGAAAAATAAAAGTTAATGATCCTAATAGTAAAAATCGTAGTAGTGTTTTATGGCCTTATGAAAGATTAGAACCTCAAATCAAAAATTTATGGGAATTTTATAAGTAATGTTATAATTATATTGGAGGAATCATGAATATTCTAGTTGTTGATGATGAAAAAGAAATCGCTGATTTAATTGATATATATTTAAAAAATGAAGGTTTTACAATTTATAAATATTATGATAGTAAAAATGTTTTAAAAGATTTAGAAAATATAAAAATTGATTTAGCTATCCTTGATATAATGATGCCTGATATTGATGGTTTGTCTTTATGTTCTAAAATTCGGGAAAAATATAATTTCCCCATTATCTTTGTAACGGCCAAAGTAGAAAGTATAGATAAAATAAATGGCTTAACTATTGGTGCTGATGATTACATAACTAAACCTTTTATGCCTTTGGAATTAGTAGCAAGAGTTAAAGCTCAATTAAGACGATTTAGAACTTATAACGAAAATAATATTGAAACTGATATTATAGACTTTAGAGGTATCGTTATTAATAATAAAACTCATGATTTTTTTTATAATGATAATAAAATAAATTTAACCCCCATAGAATTTAAAATTTTATGGTACTTGTGTTTAAATCGAGGTAATGTTGTTGCAACTGATGAGTTATTTAAAAATGTTTGGGATGAAAAATATTATAAATTAGATAATAATACCATAATGGTTCATATAAGGCATATAAGAGAAAAAATGAACGATACAGGAAAAAATCCTAAATATATATTAACAATATGGGGAGTGGGATATAAAATTGAAAAATAAAAATGCAATAAGAAAAATAATATTTTCTTTTCTATTAAAAATATTTATATGGACAGCAATTGTTGTAACTTTGATTTTAGTTTTAATTAATTTATTTAATAATATGGATTTTCAATGGTTGTTTGAATTTTCTCCAAGTGTTTATTATAGTATGCGGGGTGCTTTTTACTATGTGTCGCATTCCTTAGGGTGCTATGGCATTATTTTAGGAATATGGTTAATTGGCACAAGTATTATTTTATATTTTTATTTAAGGAAAGTATTTAATTATTATATAGAAACTATATCAAAAGAAGCCCTAAATATATCTAATAAAGATGTTAAAACTATTGAATTACCTAATGAATTAGAAAATATACAAGCTACTTTTAATATTTTAAAATTGGATTACGAAAAAGAAGAATTAAATGCCAAAGATAACGAACAAAGAAAAAATGATTTAATAGTATATTTAGCCCATGATTTAAAAACCCCATTAACATCATTAATAGGTTATTTATCACTTTTAAACGAAATAAAAGATATGCCTAAAAAACAAAGAGAAAAATATTTAAAAATTGTTTTAGATAAATCATATCGATTAGAAGATTTAATTAATGAATTATTTGATATAACAAGATTTAATGCCGAAAAAATAGTTTTAAAAAAAGAAACAATAGATTTAAACTTAATGTTAGATCAAATTGTTGATGATTTTTACCCAATTTTAAATGAAAATAACAAAAAGGTAGTTACTAATTATGAAAAGAAAATAACTATATATGGTGATTCTAATCGTTTAGCAAGAGTTTTTAATAACTTACTAAAAAATGCGATTTATTATAGTTCGGACTCTAAAATAAATGTTGATATGAAACAAAAGAATAATATAGTTTATATTACTATCAGTAACAAAGTTAAAAATGTAAATAATGAAGATTTACAAAAAATGTTTGAAAAATTTTATCGATTAGATAATTCTAGAACATCTAAAACTGGTGGTAGTGGCATAGGTCTTGCTATTGCTAAAGAAATAATTGAGTTACATAAAGGAAAAATATCATCAAAACTAGATAATGATTCTATTTCTTTTAATGTAGAATTACCTTTAAATTAAATCGTAGAAGTTAACAATAAAGAGAAAAATTTATATTGTTAAATATGTATTTAATTGCTAAAATATTATTAGAAATTGATACGTAATAGTATTTCTAATTTTTAAAAGAAAGTTTGAAATAACCTTTTTCTCGCACCAAAAACTAAATAAGTGCCTTAATTCTAAGACTTTTTAATGTTTTAAATATCTTATACCTTTTATTTATCTCTTAATTTTTGAAAAAATATAAAAATCGAATATAAAAATGAAAGATAGACCATCCTTTATCTATCTTTCAATACCATTTAATCTATTTATATTGAATATATATGATAATAAATTTTCTAAACTGTTTGTGCTGTGTATAGCCGGTTCTTTCCACTACGGTGTGACTAATGTGCCTAATATTTGATTATTTAATTTATATTGTATATTGGCATTTGGTATTGCGTCATCCATTGTACATTCAACTTGAGATAATACATCATTATTTAATTTGAAACATATTTTTCTTGTTTCTACTCCTAATAAATCATCTCTGGTAACCATTTGACTAATGGTGGCGAATAATATATAGTCTTCTTTTCCTCTATCAAAATAGGAAAGAGCATATTCCGTTTTAGGATTATTAAAACCATTTGTTTGATTTTCTAAATTTTCTTCACTAATTATTAATTCTTTTTTAAAATCATCTGCAGCTATAGAATTCCAGTTAATTATATCATCTAATAATTTTTCAGAATCAACATTAACTAATTCCCATGTTCCATAATATTTTTTCATTTCATTTTTGGATTTTATTTTTGGAATTAAAGATTCTGTTAAATAAATAAAACTTAAACCTAATATAAATAATACTGCTAAAGTTATTAAAGTAACAATAACTATCTTTTTAGTACTTGTTCCTTCTTTTTTATATACATAGCCACAATATGGACAGCTACTAGCATTAGTACTTATTTCTTTCCCACATTCTTTACATTTTATTAAAGCCATTCCATATTTCACTCCTATTCGTTTATTTGATAAATTATTATGCTTATTGCTAAGATTTATTTTAACTTGGTAACATTATTTTAAATGATAATATATATTTGTATTGTTATTGAAAAAGTTAATAATCAGTTTTTTTCTTTTCGCTATCAACCTTATATAAAAATTGTAACATTTTAAATATATTATTTCTACATAAAATTAATATTTAGGTTTCAAAAATTTTGAACCAAAAATATTACTCTATTTTTTAGGACAATTTTTATTTAATACGGACTTAATAAATAGGTGGTATAATATTAGTAAAATTAATGGTATTTGTAGAAAGTGAGGATTGGGTATGCAAGAGTATTTTGATAAAGCAATCGAACTTGCTAAAATAGGAGTTAAAAATTTAGAAGGAGGTCCCTTTGGAGCAGTTGTTGTTAAAGATAATAAAATAATTGGCTATGGCAATAATAAAGTTTTAAAAGAAAAAGACCCAACGGCTCATGCTGAGATAATTGCTATTCGGGATGCATGTAAAAGATTAAATACCCATGATTTAACTGGTTGTGTAATTTATTCCACGAGTGAACCTTGCCCTATGTGCTTATCAGCAATTATTTGGGCTAACATTAAAGAAATTTATTTTGGAACAAATAGAAAAGAAGTTGCTGAAATTGGCTTTAGAGATGATATGATATACAATTATTTAGAAAATAAAGAAAAAGGTATTTTAGAAATTCATCAAATTGAAAATAAAGAATGTCAAGAACTACTTGAAAGTTATAATCATGAATTTTATTAAAGTCTTTTATATTTAAAAAATAAGTGAAATAAATTTTAATTTGCAAAATTATTACAAAAAAATTCAAATTATGTTAAACTTAGGAAGGAATACATTTGACACATGTAGTGCTAGGCACATAAAATTGATTACAGAGATGTATTTAGAAAATAGTGCTAGTTCTATGTGTGTTTTTGGTTGTTAAAAAAGGAGGTGAAGTTTATGCCTACAAAAAAATATGAAAAAGCTTTATTTGCTTTAATTACTGTAATTATTACCGTTCATGCTTATGTCTTTTATAGTTTATATGTTGTAAATGGAGCAACACTTATGAATTTAACGGGTGCTAGTAGTGTAATAATGGCTATTAATAAACTTGGTGGCGTTTATATGTTTGGTCGTTATTTACCAATATGGGCAGTTGTTTTAGTGGAATTTTGTTTTGCTTATGCCGCGGAAATGCTTATCGGTCAACCATTTTCTTTTAAAATGGCTTGTAAAAACTTTGATATTAAGAAAACTGATTCAGTTCATTTTGAAACAGCCGTAATATGTGCAACGGTAGGAATAATGGTTCCTGTAATGAGTTTTATAGCTGCGTTTTTATATTATCCGTATTACATGGGATTTAACATTTTTACTTTACTAGCAAACTGGCTAAAATTAATTTGTTTTAATTTTCCTTTTGCTTATTTTTCACAATTATTTTTTATTCAACCATTTGTTAGACAACCATTTAAATTAATATTTAAAAGAAAATAAAAAATTACAATTTATGAGCAAATCTTAGGTAGGTTTGCTTTTTATATTAATAAGTGGTTGTGTTATAATCTAATAATGCAACTAAATTTCTACAAAAAACAACCTAAAGATGATAGTATGCTACCAGTAGAAATTATAAAATGTTTGTGAAAGGAGAAAAAATGAATAACCAATTTTCAGAAAATTTAAAAAAAATAAGAAAGGAACATAATCTTTCACAAGAACAACTTGCTGATGAATTAGGAGTATCTCGTCAAGCTATTTCAAAATGGGAATCAGCAGCCGCTTACCCAGAAATGGATAAGATAATTGCTTTATGTAATAAGTTTGATTTAAATATCGATGATTTATTACATAAAGATATTAAAGAAATAAAAGGGGAGGAAGAAAGCAAAAGAAAACTCAATAAATCAATAGATGATTTTTTAAAATTTATTACCGATACAATTAATTTATTTAGTAATATGAGTTTTAAAAGCAAAATTAAATGTTTATTAGAACAAATAATTATTATAGGAATATTAATTGTTATATCTTTTTTAATAATTAATGTAGGTAATGCAGTATTTTACGATTTATTATTCTTTTTGCCTAGTAAAATGCATTTATTTATTAGAAATTGTTTAACTTATATTTTAGTGTTATTTTGTCTTATATCATCAATTATTATATTTACGCATATTTTTAAAACTAGATATTTAGACTACTTTGCTAAATTAAAAAAAGAAATTAATAAAGAAAGTATTGATGATGCTAATGAACTCAAAAATATAAATAAACAAAAACAAGTTAATGATGATAATAAAATTTTGTTTCAAAAAAATGAAAATAAAATAATAATTAGAGATCCAAAACATAGTGAATATAAATTTATTAATAGTTTATTTAAATTTATTATTGGCATTATTAAATTTTTTGCTATTTGCTTGGGCTTATTTATTTGTTTTCTTTTAATCGTATTATTTATTTGTTTGATATTATCATTTTTAGTTTATAAAACAAACTTTTTCTTTTTAGGATTACTAATTACTATACTATCATCGATAGTGATTATAGTTATAGTTTTATTAATAATTTTAAATTTTGTTTTTAGTCGTCAAAACGATAAAAAGAAAATGATATGGGGCTTTTTAATATCTTTGATGGTATTTGGTTCAGGCCTTGGTTTAATTTGTATAGGAACCCTTGCTTTTCAAATAGTTAATAATGATAAAACGATGTTAAAAATTGAAACTCGTGAATACGAAATGAAAGAAAATACTTTTTTTAATTTTCCAAGTAGTAATATTAAATATGTTGAGGAAAATATAGATAATATAAAAATTGAATTTGAAATTAATAAATATTACAATTTAGATATTGATGTTGATAGTAATATTGGTATTAATATGGTAACTTAT
Source organism: uncultured Bacilli bacterium (assembly GCA_947627895.1). GTDB lineage: Bacteria > Bacillota_I > Bacilli_A > RF39 > UBA660 > Onthocola_B. The sequence goes on along the minus strand of CANQXV010000007.1, from coordinate 23,808 downwards.
TGTAATGATCCTATAAAATTGACTAAAGAATTTATTAAAAGTATTAATAATAAAAAAATGCCACTTCTAACTAGTGATATAAATAGTATTGTTGTATATGCTTCGAAAGAAAATATTGAAAAATTAAAAATTAATCAAGAAAATTATTTTAAAGCTCAAGAAAAACTTGATAATCAAATAAATTATTATGAAAATATAATTGCAAATAAAGAACAGAAAATTGAAAATTATAAAAATAAAATATCAGAATATAAAAATAAAATAGAAGAATATGAAACAATAATATCTTCGTGTGAAAATGAATAATGATTAAAGCAAGCAAAATATATATATGAAGTTTGCTTTTTTCGTTTTTTGCTAAAAATAAGTATTTACAAACAATTGTTCTTATTATATAATGCTATTATCAAGGAGGGTTTTGGCATGAATCAAAATAAGATGCATTTGGTAAACAAATTGTTTAATAATGAAACAATTAGAACAGTATGGGATAAGGAAAAAGAAAAATACTATATTAGTGTGGTAGATATAGTAGGGGTTATTTCTGAAAGTGATAACCCACAAACATATTGGAGGGTGCTTAAAAATAGGCTCAAAAACGAAGGAAATGAAACCGTTACAAATTGTAACGGTTTGAAACTCAAAGCTAAAGATGGCAAATATCGTTTAACTGATGTTTGTGATATTGAAGGAATGTTTCGAATAATTGAATCAATTCCAAGTAAAAACGCTGAACCTATTAAACAATGGTTAGCAAAACTTGGGAGCGAAAGAATAGATGAAGTATTTGATCCATCAATCGCGGCTCAAAGATCAGTTGATTTATATAGAGCCAAAGGTTATGACGAAAAATGGATTGCTAGAAGAATGCGAAGCATTCATGATCGCAAAGAACTTATTGATGTATGGAAAGAAAATGGCATCACGGAAAGTAAAGAATTTGCGATATTGACTAATGAAATATATAAAACTTGGTCTGGAATGACAGCGAGAGAATATAAAGAGTATAAGGGTCTTCACAAAGAGGCACTTCGCGATAACATGGATAATTTAGAAGTATCATTAACTGATATAAGTGAAGAAGTAACAAAAAGATTAGCAATCAAAGCGAAACCTCAAGGCTTAAAAGAAAATATAAAAGTTGCTCATACTGGAGGACAAGTTGCTAAAAACACAAGAGATGAAATTGAAAATCTACTTGGCGAATCAATTATTACCAAACAAAATAAATTGAACTATCAATATTTAGATGAAAAAGTGAAAATTGAAAATCAAAAATGAGTTTGACAAAATACTAGTTTTTATGGAGAAGAAGGTTAACCAGTTATATGGCTTGTTTTATTTTGATAAAAATGAAATAAATAATTCCTTTGATTTCAATCTTATTCTAGAATACCCCAAGTATTCTTGAATAAATCAAGTTATGGAAGAATTTTATAAGTAAAACAGAGTTTAAATATGCGAGTAAAAAAACAGTAAAAAACTTTTTCTTGATTTTCATATGATTTGTGATATCATAATTTGTAATTAAACAAAGAGGGATATATATTATGAAAAGATTAAAAAAGAAATGGTTAGATTTATATGCTGCTTTAACTGTATATAAAAATGCCTATCGCTTAAAGTCAGGGATTCTTGCAGGAATTACAGGATTATGTGCTTGTAATGTTCCATTAGAAAATAGCTCTTTAGAAGCCATGGATACTAAAGAAAAAATAAGTCAAACAGTGGAAGATAAGGAAGATTATTATGCTATTTTAGAGCAAATATTATCAAGTGGAAATACTACGCCTACCAATAGTGATTTATTTAATGAGATTGATAAAGTATTAAATTTTACAACTACATATGGTGATAATGTTCAAGATTTATTAAAGGCTATACTTAATGAAAGCCAATATACTAAAGTTAAAGAAAAAGAAGGCAATTTACGGATTGAATTATTAAGTGAAGATAATAATCATTTTCTTCAAATAATTAGTTATGGTAACTGTGACTTTGCAAGTGAACGTAATGAAGATAGTTTACGTATTGTACTGATTGATAGTTCTGATTTAACATACGAAAGAGAACTAGCGATAGCTATTGATAAAAATCAAAGTATACGCCTCTCTTTAAACTTTTTTGATCAAAAAGGAAACATTTTAAATTATCGTTGTGTTTATCAAATAGTTTATTCAGAAAAAAGCAAAAATTTAATAATGATAGCATCAGAACCAACAATAGCTGAAGATGGGACGATAACTTATGTTCAAAATGGAAAGAATTATAATGTAACTGGTGGCGAATATATGACTTTTAAATCGATTGCCGAAAGTTTCCTTAATTCACTATCTTTTGAAGAAACTAGAAACGTTTTAAAAGAGTATATTTTAAATTATGAAGAATTGCCTATTTCTAATGAAAGTGTTTTAATAGCTGATGAAGAATTAAAAGAAAAACAATTAAAACTAGTTAAATATTAGGTAGCTTTTTAAACTTATAAAATTAAAACAATTAACCTTTTTAAAGCACTATGGAATACTCGCAAATTGGGGTTGTACCAAATGAAAAATATTTATGTTCGGAATTAATGAATGAGCATTTCATTACCAAAGTGAATATTTTAAGGTTGCCCTTCATAATAGATTTCAAAAAAATAGTACCTATGAAGAAACTGAAAGTTTAGAAGAAGCCGATATACTTATAATAAGTATAATTGCTGGTTTTCTTACTGAAAAATATGCGGATATATGAGAGAAGTTATTAGAGAGATAAAACCTCCACATATTGAAATTTGCACCTGTGTTGTTTCCGTTATTGTAAAATCATATAATTACCCTCAACTAAGTGAAATAGAAAAAATAGAGCATACAATAATTTAGGCTAAAACCTTGGCTATAAATAAAAAATTGCACAAAAAGGGGGGGTAAGTAAAATCGTGGGAAATATTACATACCTTGCCAAATGGGATAGCATAAATCATACTTGGCATAAGCCCGAGACAGAAGAATACGGTAAATCAATAGCGTTTGCCACCTTTAATTATGCAGAAATACCTGAACAAGATTATTTTATAATAATTCATGGATCGAGAGTAGAAAATTTTTCAAAAGATAATATTCAAATAAAAGATAATACAATTGGTATTGATAAAATAGGTAATTTTTTTGCTCAAAATAAACAAAATATGCAAATAAAATTGTTATTGTTAGATAATGATGCACCATTAATTGAAGAAGCTAGAGTTTTAGCAAATTATATTGATGCCTTGGCAATGATACCTTCTACTAGAACAATAAATGTTTTAGCCCATTCCAAAGGCGGTGCTCTTGCTTTTTATGTACCAAGTTATTTTAAGAATCCTTTAAGTTTTGCTAAGACCAATATCTTTACTTCAGCGACTCCTTTTAAAGGAACACTACTTGCAGCTCCACCAATTTTATATCCCCAAATAAAAGAAATTATTGCTTCTTACGTAAAAAACGAAAACCTTGCTAATCATTTATATAATTTTATTATAAAAAAATACGAAAGTATTAGTAGTAATTCCCATATGGATTATGATATTGGTATTCCTTTAAGTGATGTCCCTAGTTCTAATGTATATGATGCCAATTTTATTCCTAATATTCTTAGTCATCAAAATTTAGCGGCCATGGGTAAACTAAATGCTTATCATAATTTTATAATCGGTTTTGGTGATCTAAGCTTTGGAGACATTTTAAAATATAATTCTTTAAATGCACTTTATTTATATACACTTGATAGACTTATTTTTGATGGATTATCTGATGGTATGGTTTTAACTTCTACTCAAAGAATTGAAAATTTCGCCAATCATTCTTTAGATCATAGTCATCACGATATTTTTTCTCAAACAGAAGCCATGAGTACAATTTTACATTTAGTTAATGATACAATTGATGAACAACATGATAAAGAACTATTTACTTTAAAAAGAAAAAATAACTAATATAATATGTGAATATTGCCTACTTTTAAAATATGTAAATAGCATTTATTATATTAATATAGTATAATTAGGCTAAGTTAATATTTTAATAAAGGAGGTTACAATGAAAAAGATAGTATTAATTTTATTCTTTGGTCTTTTGTTATTAGGGGCTACAGGTTGTTCTTCGAAAAGTGAGAACAGTGAACTTGTTGCCTTAAAAGAAGAAGTTAATAATTTAAAGAAAAGATTAGAAAGTACTAATAATATTGATATTTCAACACATCATGAAATTGAAAATTCAAATTTGGATGAATTAAAAAAATTAGTTGAAGAAAGTTATCAAAAAATTGATAGTTTAGATAAAGATAAAAAAACTTTGGAAGAACAGGTCAAAAAGTTACAAGAAGCAAATACTACTTTATCTAGTAAAATTGAAAGTTTTACTAAAGATAAAGAAACTCTAGAGGGAACTATAAAAGAATTAAAAAATACGAATAGTACATTATCAAGTAAGGTATCAAATTTAGAAAATTCTACAAATACTTTAAAAAATACGGTTAATACTTTAGGATCACATACAACTTCAAGCTCAAGCAATCAATATACAATTTTTAAAAATCAATTGATTGGTAATTGGAAACAACTTAATGGCACTCAAAATTTAACTTTTACAGATAGTAATGTTGATGTTGTTGGCAATTGGATTATATATAATGGTAATCTTGTTGTTTATTATATGTATAAAGATAATAAATTATTTGTGTCAGATGATGGACCACTTTTAGTTAAACAATAAGCAAAAATAGAGGTCTTATGGATAAATTACAAAAATATTTAGAAAAATCATTTTTAAATATTCATTCGCCGGGTTATGTTATTGAAATTTTCCAAAATGATACAGTTTTGGAATTTTGTTATGGTAATAAATGTGTCATTCCGAAAGAAGAAAAAACAACTAAGGATGTTTTATATGATATAGCATCTTTAACAAAAACATTTACAGCAGTATTAATTTATATGGCCTATGAAGAAGGAAAATTAGACATAAAGCAAAGTGTGTTTTCTCTTAATAATAATTTTATTAATTTAAAGGAAGTAACTATTCAAGATTTACTATGTCATAATCAAGAAATATATACTGATGGCTATTTAGGCGATGCTTCTTCCATAAAAGAGTTTAATCAAATATTGTATTCAGCTTATGTTAAAAGTAAGAATCCAACTTATATAGATACGGATTATATTATTTTGTCCAATATTTTGGAGAAAATATATGGAATACCTTTTGATGAATTAATTATAAAAAAAATAATTGAACCCTTACAATTAAAAAATACAACATTTAGACCAGATCCTAAAAAATGTGCCTTCAGTAATTATGAACATTTAAATAATAGTATTGTTAACAATTTAGAATTAGGTATAGTTCATGATAAAAAGGCAAGATGCGCTGAAAAATTAGGCCTTTATGTAGGTCATGCCGGATTGTTTTCCACGGGCGCGGATATGCTTAAATTTTTAAAATCATTTTTTGATTGTTCTTTATTGAAGAAAGAAACAATTGCCTTAATGTTACAACATCATGATGTTAATGGTTATAACTTAAACATTTTAAAAAGTTATCTTAATAAAGATTTAGGAATAAATGAACTTTATAAATTAGTTAAAGAAAAGAACCCCGACCTTTATTTACCTAGTACTTATAATTTCATGGGTTGTCGTTATCCCAATGCTATTATAGAGAGAAACGATGTTCCTCTTACATTAAGCGAGACTTCCATTACTTTTTCTGGTTTTACAGGACCAATGTTTGTCATAGATTTTGAGAAAAAAATAATTATATTAGTAATGTGTAATGTATTGCATAACACTAATTTAGATCGAGCTACTAGAAAACATAAAACTAGCGAAATAATAAACTATATATTAACAGATATAATCTAATTCTAGGAAATACAGCTAATTAAATCATGGAGGGGAAAAATTAATTATTTTTTGGAACTTTTTTAGAGAATAATGGGATTATTATATTGTAGGTGAAGAATATGGCTAGCAATTTAAACCTATCGAAATTTAATGAAATTTATAATCAAACATATTTAGATACTCTTAAATATGTGGTTATTAAGTGCCATAATATTAATGATGTTAATGATATTATGCAAGAGATTTATTTCGAATTATGGAAAATATTAAATAAAAAAGAAATAACTGATACCAATTTAAAAAGTTTTCTTTGGGGTATTGCAAATTACAAAATAAAAAAACATTATTCCTTACTTCAAAGAATAAAAGCTATTTCTTTAGAAGAAGAAAATATGGAAGGCATTCCTTTAAAAGATATGGTAGCATCATCTGTTAATATTAATGACTTAGTAATTAAAAAAGATGATTGGGATAATATTTGGTCTTATTTAAAAAAGAAAAAGAATCAAGATATACCCAAAATATTTTATTTATATTATCAAAGTGATGTATCTTTAAAAGAAATTGCTAGTCTTTTAAATGTTAATATTTCTTATGTTAAGCATTTACTTTATCGTACACTTCATGAGTTACAAGAGACATTTGGAAAAGGGGGGTAATGAATAATGACTAATAAAGGAAAATTAAAACAATCTATCGAAAAAGATATAAACAAGATAGAAAACTATAATCAAATAATTGAAAAAATTAATAAACCAGCATTTAATTGGAAATATGTTTTAGTTCCAGTTTGTCTTATATTAATAGTTAGTTTATTTATTTTAAATTCCAACAAAAGCGCTAAAAATTCTTTAAATTATAATATGGCTACTAAACTTGATGGTGAAATTATTATAAATGAAATTGCTTCTTCAACGGCATCCGAAATGGAAGGATTAACCTCTAATGAAAAATTAGAGGAGCAAGAGATAATTGAACCTTTTAGTATGAATAATGTTTATATACCTGAAGATTTAAAGACTAAAAAAACTTATGTAGTCTACAATAATGATAATAAAATAAGTTACTATGTTATAAATTATAGTAATAATAATAGATACTTAAATATTACCTATAGTAAGGAAAAATACTCTAAATATAGTTCAATGGAAAAAAATGGGGAATCTTCATTTATAAATGATACGGAAGTTAAGATATTTGCTAGCAACAATAAATTTATAACAATTAGTAGTTATAAAGATTATAATTATGTAATTGAAACTTTAAATTTAGAACAAGATGAATTACTTATGTTTTTAAGATCTTATTTTATCTAGGAGGAAATCATGAAAAGATTTATAATAGGGGGATTAATATTAGCTTTCTTTTTTCTTTTAGCTTTTGCCGATTCCTTAGAGAAAGTGGAAGAAAAAAAACTACATCTTTTAAAAGATACCTCAATGGTAATAAAAGAAGGAACATTAACAAGCACTGGTGCAACCGTTATTATTATAAGTACTAATAAAGATGAGTTACATACCTATGGTAAGAGTTATAAAATTGAAAGATATGAAAATGCAGAATGGGTGCCAGTTAAACCAATCGTTGATAACTATGTGTTTACTTTAGAAGCTTATTATGTAGATAGTGATGGTATTTTAGAAATGGATATACCTTGGGAAACTTTATATGGAAAGCTAGATGCTGGGCGATATCGAATTGTTAAAGATGCTGCGATAGATAAAGATGGTGCTTATGTAGGAAAAGGCTATGTCTATGCGGAATTTGTTTTAGGTGATACTGATGTCTAAAATAGTTAAAAATATTTTTATTATCTTAATTAGTATTCTAGGAGTTATTGTTTTGGATACCATAGTCGCTAGGATAAGTAAAAGCAGTCCTATTATTAGTTGGAAAGAAAATTTAGATGGCGATAGTTATGTAGATAAGGGAATCTTAATTGATACCTATTATTGTCAAGAACAAGATCTAATAACTGTAAGTTGGCTTTTTAAAAACTCTAAATTTGCTTGTCCTCTTGAAAATAAAAAAATAGATACACTTGATGCATTTTATAATTTACCTTTAACTAAAGATACTGATATAAGAAAGTTAAGCCCGGATTATAACTTTGATATGGCTTTAAAAGATAAGGTTTTAGTTGAAGCCAACGGCCAACTTTATAATTTTGATAATTACTTAGAATTTAAAAAGGCTTATCAAAATAAACAAAGTGCTTTTATTAGAATAGGAAGAAGTACTATCGAAGGCGATTTAATAATTTATGACGTACTTTATTATAATGATACTATTTATTTAGTAGTTGATGCAACTAGAGATAAATATGGTAAAGATGCGGACCTTAAAATAGAAAACTATGAAAATATGACAATGGATGCTGCTTTAATTTTATATAATGAAAATATTGATGATGGATATGAAATACTTATTTTAGAAAATATGGAGGTTCAAGATGACTAAAAAGAAATTATATTTATTAGTAACAGGTGTTATCTTAGTTACTATTGCGTTTGGCATAAGTTATTTTTTCTTTAAAAGAAAGCCGGAGATAAAGCCCACAGTTGGGGTAACGATAGTGCCAACGATGCAAGATGATATTACTGGTGATAGTAGTTGGTGTGCAACTTTTCAACTGGTATGGAATGATATGAAAAATGAAGTTGTTCACGGGGATATTATATTTGACCCTCAAGTGACATATGCGGAAAATTTAAATAAAGAAGAATTTACTAGTCAAATGCTAAATGATGATTACTATTATAAAACCTATGGGTTAAAAACATTGGATTTAAAAGAAAAAATAATTCAAGATTTAAAAACTAAATTTAATCAAAAAAGTGATATTTTAGATAAATTTGATTGGAGTGCTCCGGCTTTAGATGATGGAGATATGACAGATGTTGATCGGTACTTTTTCTATACTATGTTATACCGAGAATTTAACTTTAATCATAAATTTAGTAAATTAAAAAATGCCAATTTTGGCAAATATGAAAATATTAAATATTTTGGAATTGATAGTAAAACAAAAGATATTGTGGGTGAACAAATTGAAATACTTTTCTATAATTCTAAAGATGAATTTGCTATTTTAATTAATACGAAAAATAATGATGAAGTTATTTTTTACAAAAATCCGGAAGGAAATACTTTTAAAGAAATCTACGAAAATATGTTGGCTAAAGCAGCTAGTTATACGGAAACCAAATCATTTAGAGATACTGATGAGTTTAAAGCCCCTTATTTAAGTTTAAATATCCAAAAAGAATATACGGAATTTGAAAATAAATTATTTGCTACTTCGCGAGGAATGGGTAAAATAGAGCAAGCTATTCAAAGTATTCAGTTTACTTTAGATGAGACTGGAGGCAAAATAAAAAGTGAAGCCGGTATTGATGTAAAAAATTATATTTCGAAGGCTGTCGAACCACGATACTTTTATGTTGATGATACTTTTGCTATCTTTTTAAAAGAAAAGGATAAGGACTTACCATATTTTGCTAGTAAAATAACCGATATTACTAAATATCAATAAAACTTGTTTTTAAAGGCAAGTTTTTTCTTTTTAGTTAATCTATGGTATACTTTAGAATAGGAGCCAAAATGAAAAAGAAAAAAATTAAAATAATATTAATTACTATATTTAGCATTATTTTATTAGGAATAATATTTGTCTTGGGGATAAATGCTTATGTTAAAACTTCAACCAAAAAGCAAATAATTAAAGATACTACCTCTTATAACTTTGAAGGTTTTGATTGTATTATCGTTTTAGGAGCAAAAATTTGGAGTGATGGACCCAGTCCTATGCTCGCGGATAGACTTGATACGGCTATTTTCTTATATAATAAGGGGGCAGCACCAAAAATAATTATGTCAGGAGATCATGGCCAAACGACATATGATGAGGTTAATCCCATGAAGCAATATGCTTTAGATAGGGGAGTTGCTAGTGAAGATATATTTATGGACCATGCGGGATTTTCAACTTATGAAAGTATATATCGGGCCAAAGCTATTTTTCAAAGTAAGAAAGCTATTATTGTAACGCAAGAATATCATTTATATCGGGCTTTATATATTGCAAGTAAATTAGGCTTAGAGGCAGTAGGTGTTGCTTCTGACCCACGTGCGTATGCTGGGGCAACTTACCGGGAACTAAGAGAAATACTAGCTCGTAATAAAGACTTTGTAACTAGTATTTTTAAACCAAAACCTAAATATTTAGGCGATACAATCCCAATAACAGGTGATGGCAATGCCACAGATGATAAATAAAAAAGTAACTCTTTATGGTAAATAATGGTATAATGTTTTTAGAATGAAAGTGATTAATATGCGTAGTAAATTAAAAAATATTTTAGGTTATAATTTTAAATCTCTAGCGTTATTTGAATTAATATATAAATTATTAACGACAATTATTTTTGTTCCTTTATTTTTAAGTATATTTTCATTTATTACTAAAATATGTGGCTATAATTATTTAACTTTAGAAAATGTAATTTCTTTTTTAATTAATCCTTTAGCTATTATTTTTATTTTACTTTTACTTTTATTTATGACTTTCTATACTTTTATCGATATTAGCACAATTATTATAATTCTTGATGCTTCTTACCAAAAAGAAAAAATAAGTGTTAAAGATGCTTTTATTCAAGCTTTAAATAAATCAAAAAGAGTATTTAAAAAAGAAAATATTTTAATCCCGTTCCTAGTTATCTTTTTAATTCCCTTTTTAAATGTGGGAATTTCATCAGGTTTTATTTCAACAATATCACTCCCCGAATTTATCTTAGATTTTATTTTGGATAATTCCGTGCTTACAATTATTTACGTTACTTTAATTGTTTTCTTAACTATTCTTTTATTTCGGTGGTTATATGTTTTCCATTATTTTATTTTAGAAGATTGTAACTTTAAAGAAGCCCGGCATAAAAGTGTTGCTTTAAGTTCTAAAAATAAATTAAAAGATTATCTTCGAATTTTAATTACCCAAATAAGTATTGTTTTTGTTTATGTCTTTTGGATATTTTTAGGTATTTTCCTAATAATAGGTATTTATAAGATATTTGGTCAAGTAAATATTTTAGGTAATCTTTCAATTACTATTATTTGGTTACTTATTGCTATATCTTTTATTATTCTTTTACTTTTAGCAACTCCAATAAGTTATGCTTTAATAAGTATTTTATTTTATAAACATAAGGAACAAAGAAAAGAAAAAATAATTCATATTAAAAGCAAAGGTATTACCAAAAAGCAACAAGCAAAATATTTGAAAGTTTTAAAATATAGTTGTATCATTTTAGTACTTATAAGTGGAACATTATTTACTTATTCGGTTATCAATAATAAATATGATTTAAAAATAGAATATGTAAGACCAATGGCCGTGACCGCGCATCGGGGAGCATCAGCAATGTATCCCGAAAATACGATGCGGGCCTTTATTGGGGCTAAAGAACTTGGAGCCGATTGGATTGAATTAGATGTGCAACAGACTAAAGATCAACAAATAATTGTTATCCATGATACCTCTTTAAAGAGAACGACGGGCATTAATAAAAAAACTTATGATGTAACTTATGAAGAAATAAAAGATGTAGATGCCGGAAGTTTCTTTAGACCAGAGTTTCAAGGCGAAAAAATTCCTTTATTAAGTGAGGTAATAGAATTTGCCCAAACTAATGGCATGAAATTAAATATTGAACTTAAGCCTACTGGTAAAGAAACTGATTTTGAAAAATCAGTTGTTGATTTAATTAAAAAATATCATTTTGAAAATAATTGTGTTATTACCTCGCAACATTATGAAGTATTGGAAAATGTTAAAGCTTATGATAAGAGTATTAAAACAATTTATGTTATGAGTCTAGCTTATGGCGATATTAAATCTTTAATCGCCGCGGATGGTTTTAGTGTTGAAGCCTCAAGCATTACCAAAACCTTAGTTAATAATTTACATAATGCAGGTAAAGAGGTATATGCTTGGACTATTAATACCGAAGAAAGTATCAATAAAATGATATCTTGTAATGTTGATAATATTATTACGGATGATATAACCTTAGCAAGTTCCTTAGTTTATAAAAGTAAAACTAGTAATTTAATTCAAGAATATGTTAATTTTATCAATAACATTTTGTAGGAGGCAATAATGAAGAAAAAACAAAATCGAAGCTATTTAATTTTACAAATAATTTTTATTGTTTTAACTTTTGTAGGAGGTATTTTATACTTTACTAAAGTTTTACCTAATGCGATATTATCAATTGTTGCAACAATACTATCATTAATATTTGGATATTTGTATAATAAGGATACAAAATAAAATAATATATAAAGGAGAGAATGCATGGAAAATCGTAAAAAAGAAATTGTAAAAATGTTATTAAATCAAAATTTAGAGGAAAAAGATGAAGAAGAAATAATTGATTTATTACTTAATAATCCCATTTCGATTGATGTTGATAAAGAAAATGATGCCAAGATGACTTTTGGTGATAAAGTTGCAGATAAATTATCTGAGGTAGCTGGGAGTTGGACCTTTATTATTGGTTTTTGTTTATTTTTACTTTTTTGGATAATTTTAAATACTTATTTATTAACTAAATCCCCTGACCCTTATCCTTTTATCTTACTTAATTTGTTGCTTTCCTGCTTAGCCGCTTTACAAGCTCCAATTATCATGATGAGTCAAAATAGACAAGCTAAAAAGGATACTATTCGAAATAAAAACGACTATCGAACTGATTTAAAAAGCGAACTTATTTTGGAACAATTATATGATCATTTAGAATTAGTTCTTAAAAATCAAAATAAAATATTAAGTTATTTAAAAGAAAAGGAAGATAAGAACAAATAAGGCTATTGAGCAATCAATAGTTTTTTAATCCTGTAAATTATATTTGTCAAATAAAATGTAAAATTTCAAAAATAGTTGACGAAAGTATTTTCTTTTTGACACCAATTTAAGGTCACGTTACGAAGATACTAATTTTAAATGATATTGTCGCCAAAAGAAACATATATAATAAAACTAAACAAAATTTGGCGGTTATCATTAAAATTAGTACGAAGTTTCGCGGACTTAAATTGTGGGTTTCAAGCCCCGCAGTCTTGCTGCGCGGAATATAAATTTATTTTCATATAGAACTGAATTAGCAAGTATCAATATGAATTTTAATTCATCTTGCTAAGATGTCTATATGAAAATAGATACCATATCAAGCCCCGACAATCTTGTTGCGGGGTAGTTGACATTCTTTTGATAACATTAAAATGAAAAGAGAAGAATATTAAAAGGAGTGGAAGATATGAAAAACAAATTGTTAGGACTATTGGCACTTACAATTAGTTCTATGGGATTAATATCCGGGGTTAATGCTGCATGTACAAGTGATTCAAAGGGTGCCGAGGTGAGAATTAATCATGTTACAAGTAATACTCAAGAATATTGTATTGAAGTAAATGAATCTTTTGCGAATGTTCAAAATGGAGACACAATTACTTTAATGCAACCAGTAAATATTGGAAAAGAATATGTCAAGGTGGTATCAGAAAAAGCAACTAATTTTACATTAGATTTAAATGGTCAAACATTAAGTAATGATGCTTTATCAACATTACCAGTATTGGTTGTTAATAAAGAAGGTATAACATTAACAATTGTTGATAGTGGTAAGACTGGAAAAATTGTTCAAAATGCTGCAACCACTGGTGTACTTGCTCAAAAAGGTACTTTAATACTTGAAGGTGGTACTTATATTCGCGAAAATGAAACAAAACCATTCCCAGTTGTTCAAGCTGGAGCATATGGTGGAGACAAAGATGCCGAATATACTAATAAAGGAAAATTAATCGTTAAAGATGGAACTGTTATTGAAGGATTTTATGGTGTTATGGTAGATGGTACCCAAAACACTGTTGATATCCAAGGTGGTACCATAAATGTTAAAAACTTTGCTGTATCTGGTAATGGTGCAACTACTAAGGAATCCACAATTACTATTTCTGGTGGAACACTTACTAGTACAGAAAATGCTGGTATATATCATCCTCAATCAGGAACTTTAGCCGTTAAAGGTGGGGACATATCTGGCAAAATTGGTATTGTTGCTCGTGGAGGAACGATAAATGTTTCTGATGCTGCTAAAATAACCGCTAAGGGTGTCGGTGAAGAAATTCAAGTAGGAGATGCTACTGATGCTCAAGTTAAATTATCTGGTGGAGTAGGTCTTATTGTTGATAATACTGAAAGTTATCCAAAAGCTACCGCTAAAATAACAGGTGGAGAATTTAATACTGATTATGCTGCGGTAGAATTATATAAGGATGAATTAGGAGACGCAACTGGAACAATTGAAGTATCTGGTGGTAAATTTAATCAAAAAGTTGCTGCTAAATACCTTAAAAATTCTACACAATCAGTAAATGGTGTAGTAGGAACAGTACATAATATTCAAATGACACCTACTCTAAATGGAAGTTTCTCAGTTCCTAGTAATGCCGCTAAAGGTGAAACTGTAAAAGTAACAGTTACACCAAATGCTGGATATCAATTAGATAAAATTACAGTTACTAAAGGAGAAGAAAGTATTACTGTAAATGCTGATAATACATTTGTAATGCCAGATGGAGATGTAACAGTAAAAGTAACATTTAAAAAAGTTCCAACTAAACCAGCTGAAGATAAAAATGATATTATTGTTGAAGAGCCGAAAGGTGATGAAAATGTATCACTTTCAACTGAAGCTAGTGATGTCTTAAAGGATAGTTTAGTAAATACTGAAGATGAAGAATTAAAAGCATTAATTAAGAATCATGATGTAACTATTGAATTAGAAACTGAAAAAGTTACAAAAGATTCTTTAGAAAAAGAAGAATTAGAAAAATTTGAACAAGTAATTGAAGGAGCAAATATAACAGAATTCTTTGATTTAAACATTGTTGTTAAAGCAGTAGGACAAGCTGATCATTATTTAAAAAATTTAAGTAAACCAATTACTTTAACAATTGATTTACCAGAACTACCAGAAGTTGCTAAGGGATTCACAAGAAAATATTATATTTTGAGAGAACATGATGGAGTAATCGAAAAATTAGATGCAACAATTTCTGAAGATGGAAAAACATTGTTGTTTGCATCAGATAAATTTTCAAAATATGCAATAGCATATGTCGATGAAGAAATAAAAGATACAGTAACCGATAAGAACCCATCAACAATAGATAGTGTATTTGGTTATGTAACATTAGCAATTACATCAATTGGAGTACTTGGAGTGGCATCTAAGAAAATAATTAAAAAATTAGACTTTTAACTATTGAAGCGATTCAATAGTTTTTTATAAAAATAATTGCGAAAAAAAACTAAAAACGATACAATAATTATAGTATGAAAGAAGAAAAAATTAAAAGAAAAGATATGCCTCGTTTAAAAAAGAAATATCGTCGTAAAAAACAAGTCTTTATTTTAAATAAAGTTTTTCAAACGATAGTTATTTTAATATGCCTTGGAGGTATTGGATATTCTGGTTTTAATTTAGTAGTTTGGTACTTAGAAAATAAAAGAATAGATGCTCAAATAATGAAAATAAATGATGTTATTTCTTTAGAAACTATTGAAGAAATAGAAGAGCCGGAAGAAGAGGAAGAAGCGGGACTTACACCTGAAGAGCCAATCAAAGAGGAAAAGCCTAATGACTATTTTGACTATATGCAAATACCTTTAATAAAAGTTGATTTTAGTAAATTAAAAGAAATAAATAATGAAACAGTTGCCTTTTTGAAAGTAAATGGGACTAATATTAATTACCCAGTTGTCCAAACAGATAATAATGATTTTTATTTAAAACATGCTTTTGATAAAAGCTATAATAGTGCAGGTTGGGTTTTTATGGATTATCGTAATGATGCTAATGAATTACAAGATAATACCATTATTTATGCTCATGGTCGAGTCAATTCAACTATGTTTGGGTCCTTAAAAAATGTTTTTAAAAGTGATTGGTATAATGATGCCAATAATTATGTTGTAAATTTAGTAACAGAAAAACAAAGTACTTTATGGCAAGTATTTTCTGTTTATCATATTCCAACGGAAACTTATTACTTAACTTCTTCTTTTGGA
The DNA here is from genome assembly GCA_947627895.1 of uncultured Bacilli bacterium. Classification (GTDB taxonomy): domain Bacteria; phylum Bacillota_I; class Bacilli_A; order RF39; family UBA660; genus Onthocola_B. Next base: position 7,810 of record CANQXV010000007.1, on the reverse strand, counting down.
ACTAAAGAATCCCATGAAGAATTTATTAAAACTATTATGGACCGGAGTTTATATGATTTTAAAACGACAGTTAGTACAGATGATAAAATATTAACTTTATCAACTTGTTATAATAAAGAAGAAAAAGTGGTATTACATGCAAAATTAATTAAAAAACAAATTTTTTAGGAGGTTTAAATGAAAATATTTGATAACAATTTTCTTTTAAGTTTATTCGCATCTTTATGTTTTTTCTATGCTTATTTTATTGGAAATACTGCCAGTCCAATTTTAATTTTTGCTTTATTTTGGTTAGGATTAAGTATCGGTTTTTTAGTAAAAAATATAATTAATAAAAGGTAGTAGTTTATGAAAACAGAAAAAAATATTCTTGTGGCTTTTGTTTTGAATAGTGCATTTTCTTTAATTGAACTTTTTGGTGGTTTAATTACCGGTAGTATTGCTATTCTTTCTGATTCCTTACATGATTTAGGAGATGCTTTAAGTATCGGTCTTTCCTTTATTTTAGAAAGAAAAAGTAAAAAGAAAGCGGATTTACATTATACTTATGGTTATGTTCGTTATTCGGTAATGGGTAGCATTTTTACAACTTTAATTTTACTAATAGGGTCTATATTTGTTATTTACGAGGCTATTAAAAGAATTTTTAATCCAGTTACTATTAATTATAGTGGGATGATTATTTTAGCTATTCTAGGAGTTATTATTAATTTAGGCGCTGCTTATTTTACTAAGGAAGGAGACTCTTTAAATCAAAAGGCTGTTAATTTACATATGCTTGAAGATGTTTTAGGTTGGGTTGTTGTTTTAATTGGGGCTATCCTAATGCATTTTACTGATATTGCGATAATTGATAGTATTCTTTCTATTTTAGTCGCTTTATTTATTTTCTATAATGCATTTAAAAATATTATTAAAATTGGTGATTTATTTTTAGAAAAAACACCTGATGATATAGATATTAAAGCCTTAAAAAAAGATTTATTAACTATTAAAGGTGTTAAAGATGTGCATCATATTCATATTAGAAGCCTAGATGGTTTTAATAATTTTGCTACCATGCACATTGTAACTGAGAAATATGATTCGGCTTTAAAAGAAAAAGTAAGGGAACGATTACAAGGATTTAAAATAAATCATTCAACTATTGAAATCGAATTACCAAATGAAGATTGTCATAATAAACAATGTGAGTTAAAAATAGATAAAAAGCATCATCATTAAAAATAATTTTCTAGGCAAATTCTAGAAAAGATGGTATAATAACTTTTTGTTGATGGGGGTTATTATGGGAACAACAAATAAGAAACCAGTATGGACCGAAGCTGAAGTGATATATTTAAAAGAAAATGCTATCAAAATGACTTTAGATGAACTGGCAACTGGTTTATCATTTCATTCGCGAATGGCTATAAGGATTAAGGCAGAAAGACTTGGCCTTGAAATAAAACAAGAAAGTATATTTAGCCCTGAAGAAATTGAATTTATTAAAGCTAACTGGGGTAAAATGTATATTAAGGCAATGGCTCGGGAATTAAAAGTAACTGTTTGGAATATAAATTGTGAGGCTAAAAAATTAGGATTACCAAAAGTAAAACCAGGTAAAAAACTAGTCTGGACTCCTTATAAAATTACCCGTTTACGAACTTTAGCAAAAACTATGTCGATTACGGAACTAGCTAATTATTTTCATTCAACTTATAGTGCAATAAGAAAAATAGCCAAAAAGAATAATATTACTTTATTAAAAAAGGATAGTTGTTGGAGTGAGAAAGAAGATTTGCAATTAAGAGAATTGGCGCCTAGTCATACTTTATCAGAAATTGCAAGTATTATGCATAAAAGTGAGACGGCTATTGATAGCTATGCTAAAAGGATGAGTATTACCCTTAATCACAAATTTAAAGTTGCTTGGACTTCTGATGATGATGCCAAACTAAAAATGTTAGCCAATGAAGGATATAGTATATTAGAAATAGCTAAAATAATGGAGTGGAGTGATCGAACAATTAGAAAAAGGGCTAAACTAAATGGCTTAACTCTTAAAGACGACCATAAAGGACATTGGACTAGGGAAGAAACTGAAAAGTTTATTATGCTAAGTAAAAGTCATTCTATTAGTGAAATTGCTCAAGAATTGCAAAGATCATCAGTTTCATTAAAAGGCAAAGCAACCCAATTAGGTATTAGTCTTAAAACGGATCGGTTAAAATGGACTGCTGAAGATTTGGCTTTATTAAAACAATTAATTAGTGAAAAGAAAACTTTATCGGAAATTGTTGAAATATTAGGTTTTAGTGAAAAATCCATAACTGATAAAATGCATCGAGAAAACTTAAAATTAGTTGTTGGTAATCATAGTTGGACTGAACAAGAAGAGGATTATTTACGAGAATTCTGGGGTGTTATTCCCGCCTATAAAATTGCTGGGTATTTACATCGTCCGTTATCCGCGATAAATCAAAAAAGTTGGAAATTAGGTCTTGGTTCCCAAATGGCCAGTAATTATGAAGGAATTGTATTAAGTGATTTATGTGATATGTTTAAAGTAAGTTCTTCAGTAATTTCTATTACCTGGGTAGCGTTAGGTTTACCTTGGCACGTTAAAAAATTATCTCCTGTTTCTGAATATGGTTATGTGGAAATTGATGAATTATTAGCCTTTTTAGAAGCTAATCAAAATATTTGGGATAGTAGGCCTTTAGAATGGTATGCTTTAGGAGCGGAACCGGACTGGCTAAGATTAAAACGGCATAATGATGGTTTATTACCTAGAGATTACTATGGGGCAATTAACGTAGGAAAACAACAATTATTAAAAGAAGAAGAGGAAGGTCCAAAGCGGGTGTTACAGCCCTAATAAAACTTTTCTTTTTATTTGTTGTTTGCTATAATACTTTATGTGGTGGATAAAATGTATGATGTTGTAATTATTGGAGCAGGACCTGCGGGTTTATTTGCGGCCTACGAACTATCTTTAAAAAACAAAAATTTAAAAATATTATTATTAGATAAAGGAAAATTTGCTTCTAATCGTTTTTGCCCAATGAATATTAATAAAGATGGTAAATGCTTAAATTGTAATCCTTGTGCTATTCTTTCAGGATACGGTGGTGCCGGCACATTCTCCGATGGTAAACTTAACTTTATTCCGCGTCTTGGAAAATCAGACCTTTTTAAATATATGGATCAAAGTAAAGCTTATGAATTAATTGATGATACGGAAAAAATCTTTAATAAATTTGGAATGGATTCGCAAGTATATCCAACCAATATGGAAGAAGCACAAGCCTTGGAAGAAAAAATTGCTCAAGTTGGTGCTAGTTTACTTATTATTAAACAAAAACATTTAGGTAGCGATATGTTACCTAAGTATATTCAAGAATTTACTAAATATTTAGAAGACCAAGGTATTGAGTTAAGGGATAATACTTTGGTAACAGATGTTTCTAAAATTGAAGATTACTATAATGTTACAGTTACAATGAATAATAAAGAAGAAATATTAAAGACTAAGTATGTAGTTATAGCACCTGGTAGAACTGGGGCTAAATGGATTCAAGAACTTGCTGATAAATATAAAATAAATTACACCTCCCAAAGTATTGAAATTGGAGTTAGAGTAGAGGTAAGAAAAGAAATATTAGAGCCAATTACTAAAGTAATATATGATCCAACTATTTTTATCAAAACAGATACTTATAATGACCAAATTAGAACTTTTTGTACTAATCCCGGGGGCTTTGTTGCGAAAGAAAATTACAATGGTTATATTTGTGTTAATGGTCATGCCCTAAAGGATATTAAGTCTAAAAATTCTAATTTTGCATTTATATCTCGAGTTAATCTAACGGAACCAGTTACTAATACGCGGGAATATGGTGAATGCATTGCCAAAATTGCTAATACTTTAGGGGCTGGTAAACCAATAATTCAAACACTTCGGGATTTACGAATGGGTCGCCGGAGTAATATCAATCGGATCAAAAAAGGTTTTATTGAACCAACACTAAAAGATGTGGTGGCCGGAGACTTAGCCTTAGTATTACCACACCGGATAATTAGAAACATTATTGAAGGCTTAGATACTTTAAATAAAATCATTCCTGGAGTTAGTAATGGCGAAACCTTACTATATGGGCCGGAAATAAAATTTTTCAGTAATGAAATTGATACGGATAATAACATGCGTCTTAAAGATGAAAATATTTATTTTGTAGGTGATGGCGCCGGTAAAGCTGGTAACATTGTAACCGCGGCCGCGACAGGTTTAGTTGCTGCCCGGGATATTATCGAAAGAGAAGATTCGAAATAAGTAGACTTTTCTCTTTTTTTATCATAGAATATTGTTTAGGAACAAGTTTTGCCGATTTAGTACAGTGGTAGTACAGATGCATGGTAAGCATCAGAGATCAGTTCAATTCTGTTAATCGGCACCAGATAAAAAGTTAACTCTACTTTAATGGTAGAGTTTTAAAATAAGCAAAAATATGGTAAAATATCCGTAGTTATCCTATTGGGAGGAAAATGAAATGATAATTAGAAAAGCCGAATATAAAGATGTAGAAACTTTAAATAATTTTTTAACTCTTTTAATAAGAGATGAAAGACAATATGATTTAGGCATTGATGAAAACTTTGTGGTTACTAACATGTATGAAAATTATATTGAAGATTCAAGTAAATTAATTATTGTTGCTGAAGAAAATGAAAAAATAGTAGGTTATTTATATGGCATAATTAAGCCTAATGATGATACTTATAAATATATAGTTGCTAAATTAGACGCTTTATACATTGATAGTAATTTTCGAAATAAAGGTATTGCTACAGCTTTAATAGAATATTTTAAAGAATGGGCTAAAAACCAAAATGTTAATAAAATAGAAGTAAATGTTTGGAGTAAAAATACTAAAGCTAAAAAATTATACGAAAAAAATGCTTTCCAAACTACGAGTGAAACATTAACTATTGATGTTTTATAATGCTAAATAGGTGATGTTTTTATAAAAACTAATGTTAATTATGAATTACAAAAAGCTACTAAAGATGATATAGAGTTATTAGGATATGCCAAAGAAAAAAGTATTTTAGCTTATGCTAAAGATATTTCTAATAAAGAACTTAATGAAATAAAAACTTATGTTAATACAACTATTCCAAAACAAATTAAGGATTACAAAATTATTACTATTAATGGGAAAAAGAAAGGATGCTTATTATTAGAAAAATATAATGATGGCATTTTAATTGATGAAATTTATTTAGATAATAATTATCGTAGACTCGGAATAGGAACTGATATCTTAACAAATGTTTTAAATAATAATTCTAAAGTCTATTTATGGGTTTATAAAGAAAATATTAGAGCTATTAATTTATATAAAGAACTAGGATTTAAAATAAAAGAAGAAACTAAAACTAGATATTTTATGGAATATAAAAACCTCATTTCTGAAGAATAGAAATGGGGCTTTATTTTTGCTTAGTTAAAGTAAAAGCGGAATCAAAAAAGTAGGAATCATAACCTTGCGAAATACATGAACAATCATCACTAATATCTAGATATTGGGAATAAGTAGCCTGACAAGTAGCATCGGGGCCACAAATCTCGGGTTCGGTTTTTAATAATAAAGCATTATCAATTATTATATATTCACCCGTAACATAATTTATATTTTCTTTGGTTAATTTATAAGTACCGTCATTATTTAATTCAATTGTTAAAGTACCTTTACCATATTCCCCAGTTACAAATTCTTGCGTAAGGGCGGCTGTACCACTATAAGTACCAGTACATACTCTTGTTTTTACATAATCACTTTCCTTATTTTGGACATTGGTATTATCTTTATTTAATCATAGCTAATATATCCTCCTAAGGCAATTACTAAAATAGTTAATATTATAATTACAACAATAGTATTTTTATTTTTCATTAATGTTCCTCCTATCTTGCACTAATCATAACATGTTTATTTGACAAAAGAAAGGAGATCTAGTAAAATAGTTCATCGATATGGGGGATTTATAATGGAAAAAGGTTTTATTGATCGTGATGGTTATTATTTAAATAAATGTGGAATGTGTGAAAATTATCCAATATATAATCTAAATAAAGCGACTACGAGGGGTTTTGTTTGTAAAATTCATAATCAAGGTTTCTTTGGAACTGTTGGCATGGCTTTTGATGATAGTTGTGGTCATTATCGAAAAGATCGTGGAAGAAGTCATAAAGACATAAAAAAAGGATATGAAGCTTTAGTTCATAAATGTGGGTATTATAATCCTAAAAGATATGGATACCATATTATGACGGCTATAAGAGAAATATTGGGGACTCCAGAATGTGATACTTACTTTGCTCAAATTTCTAACCTTTTAGATGAATATATGTCAACACATATAGTTTATTTTAATGTTTTAGCCTCTTATGATATTTATGGTCGAATAGTAGCGGAAGCAATGCGTCAAGATGAACACGCTAAAGAAGTTGCTCAAGATGTATTAGAATATCATATTAAACCAATCTGTGCTTTACTTTTGGAAGATAGATATGATGAAGCTATTACTTTGTTTAAAGAAATGTATTTAACATTACAAGAACTATATGCTGTTGATAAGGTTCAAGATAAAAAAGACTTATATACTTTTAATAGTTTAAGTGCTGATAAACTTCAAAGAATAAGAAATTAATGTAATTGTTTACAAACACCGGGGTCAGGATTATAAAAACAATGACTTTTATATCGACCAGCCAGTTTTTGATCATACCAAACATCTTTGCAATTAGCATTACTACTTGGAGCATAAAACCATAAAGCATTGGTGGCCGGATAATAGTATTCTCCTAAAAGAATTCTTTTGGCCAGTTGTTTTTCGGTGGTGGTAGCACTGCCATAAAATAGGGAATTATTGGTGCCACTAAATTGATTTTTTTGATAAATTACATCATATAAAGAATTAACATTTTTGAAAGTTAGGCAATCAGCGAGAACTCTATTAGCAACCACATTGCCAACCATAAGCATCCCTAAATCACCATCGCCTAAGGCTTCGGCTCGCATGATCCTGGCTAATAAATCTAAATCAGTACTTGTATAATTTATAAGCATCCTTCTTCACCTAATTTATTTTATGAAAAAAATTATAAAAAGTACTTTACATTAAAATGTAATATGCTAGTTTTTTTATGGCTGATTTGGTATAATTATAATTGATAGTGATTAAGGAAGTGATTATTATTAAACGAATATATATATTATTACTATTACTAGTAACTTTTGTTTTTGGTAGTGGATTTTCTAAAAATGAAATTAATATTGGTAACATTACAAATTTTAACCAAACTAGGAATATAATTCATTTTGGAAATAATGCTAATGAAAATGATGGATTATTGTTATTAACTAACGAGGGTGGCACATTCGACGACATTGGTTATCAAAATATGGATTGTTACGGTCTTTTAGGTATGCCTGATAATCCAGATAATCCTGCTTATTGGTTACAACTAGCACTTCAAGTTATACGATATGCCGGTATTGCCGCTTTAGTAATAATGAGTACAATTGATTTTATTCAAGCCATAACCAAACAAGATAGTGATGCCCTAAAAGCTGCAATCAATAAAAGCGTTAGAAGATTTATCTTCGCCGTTATCTTATTCTTTGTACCTTTAATTGTCTCAACTATTATGGATTTATTTGGGGTATATGGAACTTGCACATTATGACTGAATTAAAAACTAAAATCCCGAAGAATTGAAAAAAAGAGATTATAGAATAAAATTCCCGAAAATATGGAAATT
>CANQXV010000006.1 GCA_947627895.1 uncultured Bacilli bacterium | reverse complement strand
AATTCGGTTCCGTTATCAGTTCTTATAGTATAAATTTTAAATGGGAATCTTTTTATTACTTCTAATAAAAATTTATATGAAGTATATGTAGATTTTTCACCATATATTTTTAGATAACGGAAACGAGAGAATTCATCAATGGCAGTATACTGATACAAATTGAACTGGCCGACTATACATTTTGATGGAACGGTTTTAACATCTATCTGGACTCGTTCACCAGGGAAAGTCATCTGAAGATATGGTTTAGTTTTTTTCTTTCTTTTTTTCTTTGGGGTAACAAATTTAAGATTAAGTTTTTTTAACTGATGATATAAACTAGAAACAGTTCTATTATAACCGCGTTGTTTAAGTTTAACCCAAAGAACAACTAAACCAGTATCTTTATTTTTAGCAAACATATTTTTAATAAGTTTTATCTCATCTTGAGTATGTTGCTTAGGATGACTTTTAGGTCTTTTGCTTTCATTAGCAAGGGAACGAGTTGAACCATCATATCTTTTCAACCAGCGATAGATGTATTGCCGATTCGTGTTGTAAACACGAGCAGCTTTTGATATGCCATGTTTATTGGCATATTTAATGAGAGACTCACGGTATCTCATTTGCTGAGTAATTTTGGACTTACTCATCCAGGTTTATCCTCCTTTCCAAAATTTAGTTGGATTGGTTTGACAAACCTACACTGTGCAATTATAACTTCTTTGATTAAAGCTTATGCCGAGTAAACATTAAAATTTTAGGGATAATGTGATAGACTTTCTGGTCTGAGACTGATGTAGCTATGCTACTCATTGCTCAGCCTCAGTCTTATTATCACATTATCGGTTCCTAAAATTTTGATGGCAAATTGGAATAACTGTCACACATCTATTATAATTGCACATCACCAATAGTTGCTTTTTCTCTATTTTTTAGTTACTCCATTTATAAATTCTTCAAACTCTGAAAATTCGCCTCTAAAATCATTACTATTTATTTCCTTATCTATTTTTCTACTTATTTCTAATTCTTTTTCCACTAGTTCCCGTGTTAAAAGCGGTCTTGATGTTTCTAATGTTAATTCAACTTCCCCACTATATAATTTTTTAAAGTCCATTGGTTGACTAAAATCTATTCTTTGATATTTTTTATTACTTTTATATAATTCACTTAAATAACATTGTTTTAATTCAGCAATTTCTCTTAGTATTTCAGTTCTTATTCCTTCATCACTAATAAAGCCCGCTTTTTCAACAAGTTTATTAATAGCACCTTCTATTTTCTTATCTTCTACATCCTTATTATTTTCATCTATTTCTCTTTCAATCTCACCTTTTAAATAAACATAATAAGGTAATATCCCATCTTTTATTAATTCGCGTTCAGTTGCATATTTTCTTTGTTCATCTCTTTTTATTTTTAACATTTCAGTGCCATAAATTCTAGCTAAAGCAACAATATCATCCATAATTTGTGCCTTATCATCAGCATCTTTGATAAGTTCAGTCATGGCAATCAATTCACGAAGATCATTTAAAATACTATCTTTAGGTTTATCTTTTTCGTCTTCTCGTTCAGGAGTTCTAACAAATTGAAGGATATCGGGAAGTAAATACTTTTCTAAAAAAGATTTGCAAAAAGAATGGTCAAAATTTACCTTTTTTCCGGTTGGTGAAAAAGGAACACTACAAGTTAAAGTTTGCATACAAATAAGCCGATTATTTTCATAATCACATAACCATTTTATCGGTTCTAATTTTATATAATCTACTAATACACGAGTATAATATTCATTATTATACTCATATACATCAGAAAAATATATATATTGACCATCAATAACCTGATTTTTCCAATAATAAGCAATTTTAAAGGATGTATTTTGTTTTTCTTCATCTAAATTTTTGGAATAAGGAACTTTCGTTTTAGGATAAATACCAAATTCAACAAGCTCATTATTTTTTTTAGGGAATAATTTTTCTAAAGGCTTATTAAAATATAAAACAGGCACAATTAAGCCATCTGAATAAGCAAAATTCGCATGATAAAAACAGGCACAATAATTATCAACGCTTGCAACATATTGCCCTTTATCTTTACATAATATCGTGCTTTCATCAATAGAAGGATTGTTACGTATTCTAACATAATCCGTATATTCAATATTTCTATATACTATTTGTTGAACTTCCTTAACCGTTAATAAACTGATACTAATATCTCCATAATAATTCGCAGCTTCTAAATCATTAAATTTTGTTTTATTATATACTCCCATCATTACCTCTCATTTTTTAAAGTATAGTGTTTACCTTTATACTTATCTAAGTTAATTATAATATATTTAATGCTATATTGCTAGTTTATAAACTTTTTTATAAGAAAAAAGAATTACTAATCTAGCAATTCTTCAACAGTTATATTACCCACTAATTTAGCAAACTTTTCGGTATATAGTTTTAAAACTTCTAAAAGTAAATTAGCATCCGTTACTTTTTCCATATAATAATCTTCATTTTCTTTAGTTTCTTTTAAGATGGCATATTTTCCAGTTGGCTTTTCATCTTCCAAAATTTCAGCTAAAAAGAAATTTTCATTATTATATTCTACTTTATCTAGTAAATCACAAACTAAATCATCTTCTAAAGTAATCACACTATTAATTTCCATTTTATACACTCCTTGTTCCTTCTAATTCGGGATAAAGTAATTCATTAGTTCCAAAAGGATCATCTAAAACATCAATGTCAAGCAATTCCACTTTTTCTGGTTCAGGAGTTGGTATTTTAACTTCCATTGTTTTTATTTTTTCTTGCAATTGTTTTTCACAAGTTAAGATTTCTTGTCGCATATCATCTGGTAATACTTCTTTACCACTATGCATGATATTAACAGCTGTATTTAAAGCGGAAACCGCAAAAGATTGATAATCCTTATGTTTTATATGTTTTGATAAACTAAATGGTAATTTTAAACAACAACCCAATATCCGACGATATAATCTTCTAGCGGTCTTAGTTGGTTTGCTACTCGTAACTTTTTTCTTGCCTTCACCAAAATCTTGTGGTTTTGGTTTACTTACTACTTCTGCTCTTATTTCTTTTGTTTCGTTTAATTCATCTAAACTCTTAGCAAACTTTTTAACCGGAATACTAAGTGCCTTATCTTTATTTTCGTTACTAGCGTTTGTTATATTTAAATTATCATCAAAATAAAAACCTTGAGGTAATTTAAAATCATCTGGATCCGGAATATTAGTTACGACTATGCCATTATAAAAAGTTACTTTATCCCTACCATTTAAATTTTGTAGTTCAGCAATTAACTCAGGAATAGTTGCGATTTTCTTTTCTTCTTTTATTGCTTCCTTAATTGAACCTAAATCAATTTCCGCGGTATCATAGTTAATTTTAGATACTAACATTTTGCGCTTGTATTCAAAAGTTAAACTAAAGTTCTTGAAAACCCCTTTATTAGTTATAACTAACTTTTTAGAAACAGGGTCATTATCAATATAAAAACCATCAGGTAAAATAAGCGATTCTAAACTTAAAGTACTACTTAAAGTATTAGTAGCATCAACATTAATATAAGCATTCGGATTTAATTCTTTTATTTTTTTAATAAATGATTGTCTAGTATATTGTTCACCTAACCGGCATGATACTTTTTCATCATCTACACTCATTGTTAAAGTATTATTTTCTTTATTAAAAGTAGCATCTAATGGTAAAACCATATTTTCTAAACTCGATAAATATATTTTATCAAACATATCGTAATTTACTTTAATATTAGGATTATATAGCTTTAACATACTAGCAATATATTTACCAGAATCTTTACGCCCTACTTTTAAGCCATTGGCAGTACATAACTTTTCTAGTGCCCTTTGGCGAAAATATACTTTTCTAATTTCATTAGTCATAACCTCTTCTATTCGAATAAACCAATTGTTTATTAAGTCTCTTAATTCACGAGGTAAAGGAAGACTATCGGCGAGTTGTAAAAAATCTTCTATTTCATTGTCAAGTAAAGGAATATAATCATTTATTCCAATTAATTTTAAAGCTTCTTCAATGGATTTTTCTTCGATCATTCTAGAACTTTTGGCATATTGTAAATCTCTATTTACGGCACAAAAAGCATCAGTTAGACCCATATCATTAAGTTTCGTCCGAAGTCGTTTTTTGCGTAAGTCTTCATCCGGAGTATCATCACTTTCAAAAACATATTTTACTTTTGAATATACTTCTTGATATTTTTTATTTTGATTCTTTTCATCACCTAATAATTCAACAAAGTTATAATAAACACTAAATTTATTAACTGTTTCTTCTAATCTAGTTAGCAAAGGTTCAACTTTTAAAGCTTCATTAGGATGTTTTTCTTGATAAGTTTCTAAATTATGACGAAGGCTTTTAAGTTTATTAAAAATAGCAATCATCGCAGTTTTTTCCGCGGCCAGTTTTTCTCTTTTACCTTTATTTAAAATATAAGTTAAAGAATTTACTCCTGGACCAACCATCATCTTTTTTAATAATTCCTCATCTGTAATTTCAAAACCAATTCGATTAATCATAATTCGAATATCTTCTGCCATCTCTATTCACCTTCGCTATTCTCCTTTATTGTATCATAAGGAAATGAAAAAAGCAATTTTATTAAAACTGCTTTCTATTGCCAAATCTCTAGTTTTTTCTTTTCCGCGGCCAACTTTTCTTTTTCACTTTCTACCAAGGCTTGAGGAGCCTTAGAAACAAAGGAGGCATTATTTAATAATTGTTCTCTTTTCGCAATACTTTTCTTTAAATCTTCTAATTCTTTTTCTCTTTTCGCAATATCTTCCGCGGTCGCCACTTTTTCATAATAAATTTCGGCTTTTAAGTCCTTAACTTCGACCACATAATTTGGCGTAAAATCATGACTTAACTGCTTTTCACATTTTAAAAGTTTTACTATTAAATCTTGCTCAGGAATATTTGTAAAATTAATTTTATAATCTTGACCCATTTGATGTTCTTGTTTTAGGGTTCTAATTTTACTAACAAATTCTCGAATGGCTTCAATTTTAGTAGCTTCTTCGCCATAAACTTTTGTTTTTTCATAAACAGGATAAATTGAAGTCATAATACTTTCATTGTTACCAACTATTTCCCGATAGATATTTTCAGTTACATAGGGCATAAAAGGATGTAACATTTTTAAAATGCCGATTAAGACTTCCCTTAAAGTTGCTAAGGTTGATTTACTATTCAAATTAAATTTGGCCATTTCAATATAGGCATCACAGAAATCGCTCCAGATGAAATCATAAAGAATAGACCCCACGTTTTGTAGTTCAAAGCGTTCCATAAACTTCGTAACATTTTTAATTGTTTCTTCGTATCTCGTTAAAATCCATTTATCAACATCATTTAAAGGTTGATCTTCAGCATCATTTTCTAAATTCATTAAAACAAAACGTGAAGCATTCCAAACTTTATTAATGAAATTCCAAGTTGCGGCCACTTTTTCTTCATCGTAACGAATATCAGTTCCAAGAGCCGTGGAAGTTGTTAGATAATACCTTAAAGCATCGGCCCCATATTTATCAATTACATCCATTGGGTCAACACCATTACCTAGGCTTTTACTAAATTTTCTGCCTTCTTTATCCCGAATTAAGCCATGAATTAGGCAATATTCAAAAGGTCTTTGGCCCGTGAAATGCAGACTTTGAAAAGTCATTCTGTTAACCCAGAACGGAATAATATCATAACCCGTGACTAAAACTGTCGTTGGAAAATATTTTTTATAATCAGGCGTTTCATCTGGCCAACCAAGGGTTGCAAAAGGCCATAATGCCGAAGAAAACCAAGTGTCCAAAACATCTTCATCTTGAACCCAGCCCTCTTCTTTGGGCGCATCCACACCTACATAGACTTCATCACCTTTATACCAAACGGGAATTCTATGTCCCCACCAAAGTTGTCGGGAAATACACCAGTCATATGTTATTTCCATCCAGTGATTCATGATTTTTTCATACCTGGCGGGTACAAAATTAACTTTCGTGGCCTTATTTTTTTGATTTTCTAATACTTTATCGGCAAGAGGACGCATTTTAACAAACCATTGTTTAGATAGGTATGGTTCAATCATGACCCCAGTTCTTTCGGAATGGCCAACACTATGAACAATTGGTTCTATTTCTAATAAATAGCCCTCTTCTTTTAACATTGCAACTAATTTTTCGCGAGCCTCAAACCGGTCTACACCATTAAAAGGAGTTTTTTCATTTAAAGTTCCATCCGGATTAATAACGACAATCTTTTCTAAATTATGACGATTACCTACTTCAAAGTCATTAGGGTCATGGGCTGGTGTAATCTTAACACATCCGGTTCCTTTTTCTGGGTCAGCATGAATATCGGCAATAATCGGAATATCCCGATCTGTAAAAGGTAAGTGCACCATTTTGCCAATTAAATCTTGATATCTTTCATCCTTAGGATTTACCGCTACGGCGACATCACCAAACATCGTTTCCGGTCTAGTCGTTGCCACATCCAAATATTTATCACTATCGACAAGGGGATATTTGATGTGATAAAAAGCACCTTTAACATCTTTATAAACTACTTCTTCCGTTGATAAAGCGGTTTTACTTTCCGGGTCCCAGTTAATAATTCTTTCACCCCGATAGATTAAGCCTTCATTATATAATTTAATAAATACCTCTTTAACGGCCTTTTCCATACCTTCATCTAAAGTAAATCTTTCTTTTCGATAATCAAGACTTAAACCTAATTTAGCCCATTGTTCTCGGATATTAGCCGCATATTCTTCTTTCCATTCCCAAGCTTTTTCCAAAAAACCATCCCGGCCTAAATCTCTTTTGGAAATACCTTGTTTTTTTAACTTTTCTACGACTTTAACCTCAGTTGCAATTGCCGCATGATCCATGCCTGGCAACCAAAGGGTATCAAATCCTTGCATCCTTTTAAAACGAATTAAAGCATCTTGGATAGCTACATCCCACGCATGACCTAAATGTAATTTTCCCGTTACATTTGGTGGTGGTATGACAATTGTAAAAGGTTTACCCCCATTTTTACCGGATTCAAAATAACCGTTTTTAAGCCACCAATCATATATTCCTTTTTCCGTTTCTTGATGATTATACTTTTTATCTAACATAAAAATCCTCCTTTAAAAATAAAAAAGAATGGTTACCAAGGAGTGCTTTTTTTGCACGGTACCATCCTTTATTTTACTTAATTTAAGTTTTATAGCACTCCTGCTTATTACTCCTTCTGCAACCTTCAAATAGCTAAATTTTTAGTTTGCACCAACCACTAAATCTCTTAATATTTAAACTATTTTACTCCTCAAAAATCTCCGTAACAAACTTATTTTAGCAAATTTAAGCATTTAAATCAATAGTTGTTCCCATTGTTCCATCGACAAAGACATTTATAATATTATTTTCTAATTGGAAACTTAGAGTCTTATAACTACTTATTTGAGCATACGCTAAATATGAATTACGAAAATCATCATACACAAAAGCTAAATTTTCCGAAGTAATAATTATTATATAGTTTTCTATAGCATATACATCTACATATTCTGGGGTTTCTACTAAAGTACCTTGATAGTTATAAACTTTCTTATCATCAGTTACAATATATCTACCATTATAACTTATAATTGGTCGGTCTACCCCAATATTTTTAGGCGTCCCATCAGAGGAATATATATACCATTTATTTTCAGAAAGAACGATGAAATCATCAGTTTGCAAAACCCCATTTATAAGTCGATCAGGCAAACCAATAAAATCATATTCATACGGAAAAACATTAGTAAAACTATTTAGCGATAGAACTCCCCATTTATTATCTTGTTCCACAATCAAAAGATTATTTTCAATCGGTAAATGATAATCTTTTAAAGCATTATATTCAATAATAACTTTTTCATTAGATAAACTATATAAATATATTTTATCGCCATCACTTATAAAAACATAGTTACTATTATTAGAGTTAACATATTCTAAAGTTCCAGCCTTAGAATAGTTAATATTATAGGTATCATCATCAATTGAACTTTTTGCATAGTCACAAGTATTAGTTTGACAAACATATTTACCTTTTAACTCACCAGCATCATCATAAAAATAAAGGGAACCATTATAGTAAAAATCTTTATTAGGATTATCAATTTTACTTAAACTTTCATGATGAAAATGTTGATAAGTTCCAAGGAGAGCTAAAGGTAAAAAGATAGCTAATAATCCTAGTATTGTATAAAGTGTTGATTTTTGTGTTTTCATGAGTACCCCTAATTTAGACTCGCTCTACGGCCTAAAATTTCAATTGTATCTTCATTAAGAACCTTGTATGCTTCAGCAAAACTTGCGAAATCGCCACTAGCACTAGTAACAGGTGATAATAATTCATGACCTTGGTAATCATATACATAGATTGTAAAATTACTTAAAGTTCCTTCAATAGCAACAAAGAAGTTATCATATAAGTCAGCATAATCAATACTTGCTTTTAATATCTTGCCATTTAAATCTACTACGGAATATAGGGTACTATTTTTAACTTTTAAAGCCTTTTTATTTGCTTCAACTATTTCTTCAGTACTACTAGCAATAAAGTTACCAGTTTTATCATATAAATAATTTTTATCGCGAGTTGCTACATAATAATTACCAACAATTTTAATATCTTTCGTTTCCCCGCCAGCATTTTCATCTTTAAAGGCAATTAAACCAGCAACATTATTAGATTCTATTTTAATTAAGCCATAATTACCAGAGGTATTTTGAGCCATAACAACTCGATCTGTCGTTGTTTCAAAAGCCAGTCCATCATTTTTATAATAACCTGTATCAACGGCTAAGTAAGTTGCCTTTTTCGCATCTTTACTAGTTGTTGCTTTTAAATCCCATAATACAATATTTGCTTTACTACTATCAGCTGTATCATTAATAAAGACATAACGATTATTATAAATTGGAATTAGCCCAACATCGTCTCCATTAGTATCCCGATTTAATAAATGAGTTTCATTTGCTACATAACATTTATCTAAAGTAACCGTATTACTATTAATATCATTTTTATTTGTACAAGTATAACTACCTATCAAACTTTCTTTAGCCTCATCTTTAAAGAAATAAAGAACGCCATCATAATAACTTACATATTTAAATTTACTGCTAATAATACCATCATAAATACTTAATTCATTAGTTTTTTCGCCATCTTTTATAACAATACTATTATTACCAATTTCAATATCAAATTCTTCTTTTCTTTCAACCTCTTTTAAATCTTCATCAAAAACAATTTTCTTATTGTATTCTGTTGTATCAATTCTAATACCTTCATAATTTAAAGCATTTAATTTATCATCATAAGCATATAATTTTTTACTATCAATTACAAAAACATAACCATTTTTAAGAGTTATATATTCTCCCGTTTTACTTAAAGCTTTATTTGCTTTATAATCATATAAAGTATATTCACTACCACTTTTAACACTTATGTATTTTGCATCATAATTTTTGATATTTCCAGATACTTTCGAACTAACATCTTCACCTGCGAAAGAGATAATTTGTGACTCATTACCCGTTTTAGCAACTAACGAATCATAATCATTAATTCTTCCTAAATAATCATATTTAAAATCAATAACAATTTTATTTTCACTAGTTAATTCAATAACTCCATATTGGTCTTCTGTATTTTCTACAATAAGGCGGGTATCATCTAAACTCTTAATTAATTTGTAACTAGCAACAACTTCTTTATTAGTTATATCATAAAGAGTAATTTTACCCGTTTTAGTACTTGGATTATCATATATAAATACATATTTATCATGATAAATATCACTTACTTGTTCTATTCCTTTATTATCACTATAAACTTTTTTAACAACATCAAAATCATCTTCACCACTGTAACTTGCAATAAAGCATTTTTCTTCATCTTTATTTTGACATTCATAAGTTCCTAGTTCTTTCTTTTGATCATTTAAAAAGACTAAAATACCATCTTCATAACGATAATGTTCTTTTACCACCAAAGTCTCTGGTTCATGAGGTTTTTCTTCCGTTTTATCCTTCTTAAAAACTAAAAAGTATAAAAGTAAACCAATTATTATAAGTAGAACTACACCTAGGCCACATAATATTAATATCTTTTGTTTTTTAGATAAATTGTTCCATTTCTTATTTCTTTTTTTCTTGGGTTTCTTTTCTTCTTTTACAACATCAGTAGGCATCGTATCATACGCTATTTCATTCGTATTTTCTAATTCTATTATTTCATTAATAGAATCCGTATCTTTTTCTATATCATTAAAAGCGTCATCATCCATTTTGTTAATCCTCCTTATTATGTTAATAATTATAGCACTATTTTAAAAGAAAAAAAAGAGTAGTAATGCATCACTATTGATTACTCTTCTATTCTCGTACAAGCATATCCTAGGTCTTCATGAGAAATCTTATACTCATAATATGATAATTCTGCGGGCTTACCATCTATAGTTTTCGTATAATCAATCATTTCCCCATCAGGATATTCAATTGATAATTCATCATCAAGATATAAAACATTTTCTCCTAAATCTTCTTTTTTACCTTGTTCATAACCTGCTTGATCATAATAATATCTTTTAATTGTACTTTGAGAGCTTAAAACCATACCATCTTCAACTTTTAAGTGTTCATAAACAATCGTTGTATAGTCTACAGTTAAATCATCTTCAAGACGTTTATCACAACTATAAGTATATTCTTCTAATCCTCTTAAAGTAGGAATTTCTTCTGGTTCTCCAGGATTTCGAAAAATACTTTCATGAGGCTTTCTATTTACGAAAACTAAAACTCCAATTACTAGAATAACAAATAAAGCAACTATACCTATAATAATTAAATTTTTCTTTTTCACTACTATCTACACCTTTCCCTATCTTATTTCATTATATCAAACTTTTTATCTTTTACAATTTTTTTCATTCAAAAGGAGAATATTTCTATTCTCCATCCCGAAATTTTTCGTACCATTCTTTTAATTTATTTTTGGTACTAGTCCAAATACTGGAACTAAAGTTTTTAACTAAATTCCAAGCATTCTTGGTATATAAAACTAATTCATCTTTTTCTTCAATTAATTTATTATATTCTGTTTCACCTAATTTTTCATAAGTAAATTCTTGAATATTTTGGGCACCTTTTTTAATTAATTCGCTAGCTTTCTTTAAAGCCGATGAAGTCTTGCTTGAAATAGTTTCCTTATAACCGGGAAATTTAGCTTCAATTTTTTCATCAATACTATTAATAATTTTTAAAGCTTTTTCTTGGCCAGCCTTAGTTAATTCTTGAAAAGTCACTCCTTTAATTTTGCCACCATAGAAACAAAAATCAACCAAAGTTATAAATATGCCTTTCGCAGTTACTTCTTTTTCCGTCGATTCGCTAGCAAGTAATGTATCTGTATTAGTTTCTAAAGTATTTAGCTCTCTTAAAACAATTAAATCATTAGTACTTAATTTTTCTTCCGAAGTATTACTATTTGAACTTGTACTAGCATTAGAACTAGCGTTTGGATTAGATCCAGAATTGGAGCTAGAATTAGTATCTGTTGTAGTTGGATTAGAACTGGGGTTAGTAGTCGTCGCACTTGTACTATTGCTATCATCGACGCCGAATTCAATTTGGTTATCATTAGTTGGATCATTTTCTAAACTATCTTCGGGAGCGATAAGTCCATTGTTATTTTCTTCTTGTTCTTGCCATTTTTCTACTTGAGCAAAGTCATCAGTTTCTCTAGTTTTATGTTCATGATATAAAATTATACCTACACAAATAAGACCTATAAAAACAAGTACCGAATATATAATTATTTCTTTCTTTTGCTTATCCATTTAAAACCACCTCTTACAATCTTGTTACACCCATTTTTTTACGCATTTCTTGGTATTTAGCTTGAGCTAGACTCCGCGATTTACTTATTCCTTCATCTAAAATGCTATCTAGGATACCACTTTTTATTAATTCTTCATATTTCTTTTGAATTTTAGCTATTTCCGTTGCGGTTACTTCCGCGACTTCTTTTTTAAATTCACCATAGCCACAGCCTTGAAACTTTTCTTCAATTTTGGAAATTGAAATATTTGCTAAAACACTTAAAATATTCATTAAATTGGAAATTCCTGGCTTATTTTCCGGATCATATTTTATGGTATTATCACTGTCGGTTGTTGCTTTCATGATTTTTTTCTTTATTTCTTCGGGGTCATCAAACATACTAATTACCCCTTGAGGATTTTCTTCTGTTTTGCTCATTTTTTTAGATGGATCCTTTAAATCTTTGATTTTCGTTCCCACCTCACTAATTAAGGCATCAGGTAAAACGAAAGTTTTGCCATAGCGGTTATTAAATCTTTCGGCTATATTCCGGGCTAGTTCAACATGTTGTTTTTGATCAATACCCACGGGAACAAAACAAGCATCACAATAAAGAATATCCGCGGCCATTAAAATAGGATATGTTAAAAGGCCAACCGAAAAATTAGCGTTTTGCTTACTTTTTTCCTTAAATTGAATCATTCTTGAGGCTTCCCCATAAGGACAAGTACATTCTAGTAAATAAGAAATCCCAGGAATAAATTCATTTTCAGATTGAATGTAAATAGTATTTTTCTTAGGATCTAAGCCACATGCAATATACATCCCAATAAATTTTTTAATTCTATCCCTTAATTCATCCGGATTTTGGGGTATAGTCAAAGCATGTAAATCAGCAACAAAAATAAATGATTCATATTCATCTTGTAATTTTAGCATTTGTTTTATGGCTCCAATATAATTTCCTAAGGTAATTTCTCCTGTCGGCTTTAGACCGGTTAAAATTCTCTTCATCTAAACCACCTCTTTTGATATTATACTATAAATACCCCAAAAAAGAAATTAATCCACGAAAAAGTTTAAAAAAAGCAAAGCTAGTTGCTTGCTATTCTTTATTTAAATAAATATTAATAATGCGATTTAATTCTTCTTTATTAATGGGTTTGGCCAGATATTCATCAAAACCTTCTTTTAAATATTTTTCGCGCATCCCAGTTAAAGCATCCGCGGTTAAAGCAACAACCGGAATGTTAAAATCTGGTAGTTTCTGTAATTCATGAAGGGTTTCAACACCATTTAATTTGGGCATCATAATGTCCATTAAAATTAAATCGTATCGTTTTCCTTCTTTAATTCTAGCAATACATTCATCACCTGATGCTACCAAATCCGTTTTTAAACTATATTGCTCTAATAACTTTTGGGCGACTTTTAAATTTATTTTGTTATCATCAACCACTAGAACTGTTTTATCCGTGGCAACTACTTCAGTTGGCTTTACAACCTCAACTTCTTTAAAAGTTGGATTTTTGACAATTTTTTGGTCAATAGCCACGGTAAATTTAGAGCCTTTACCAACCACACTTTGAACGACAATTTTACCATTCATCATATCTAGTAATTTTTTCGTTATTGCCAGACCTAGGCCCGTACCTTCAATCGTAGTATTAGCTTCAATATCTAAACGTTCAAATTTATCAAATAACTTATTAATATTTCCTTCTTTAATTCCAATACCTGTATCTTCAACGGAAATTATTAAATGACATAAATCATCTTTAACTACATGACTAATGCGTAATTCAATCCACCCCTTTTCAGTATATTTCACAGCATTAGTTAAAATATTCACAATTATTTGTTTAACTCTTTTGCCATCACCAAATAAAACAGGTGGGATCGTTTCATCAATACTGGTTTTAAACAAGATTGGTTTTTCACCAATTCGCCCCCGAGTTAAAGTAATAAGTTCGTTGGCAAGCTTTGGAAAACTATATTCTTGATTTTCAATTTCCATTTTATTAGCTTCAATTTTCGAAATATCCAAAATACCATTGACGATTTCCAGTAAATTATCACTAGCCATCACGATATCATTTACATCTTCTTTGGCTGAAGCGGGAACATCATTATTTTCCAAAAGTAAATTACTAAAACCAACTATTGCATTTAAAGGTGTTCTTATTTCGTGACTCATACTAGATAAAAACTCAGTTTTGGCTTGATTGGCTTTATCAGCTTGGTCTCTTGCCATATTAAGTTGTTCAATCATTTTTATATCGGGATTTTCAATGGTATGGAACATAACTAAATTAACAAAAGAAATCATAAAAGGTTCAATAATTAAATTTGGAAAGAAGTTACGTGAAAGTAAACCTAAAAGTAAAACACCAATTAAAACAAACAAAGGAATAAACTTTTTTAAAGGTTGATCTTTTTGTTTAAACCGAACATAAAAAAATAAAATAAGACAACTAATGACATAACAGGTAACAAAAATGGTAGCGGAATCAGTTGAAGGACCAATAGTATTTAAGATTTCCCCTTCGTTTACAACTGTCATTGGTAAACTTAAAATAATAATACTAATAATTATATTAATAATAGTTAAAGAAAAACCTAATTTACGATAACTTTTAATTGGTAAACTTAAAGTCACCATATAAGCAAAAATTCCACTTACCCAATACATAATCATCAAAATATCAATCTTATGTAAAATTGGAATCACAATATTAAATTGTTTAATTAATATAATTACAATACAGTTATATAAACAATGAATTAAATTTAAAACTAATAAATAACTATAGATTTTAGTTTCAATATTTTTAACATTAACTTTGCTAAAAAATAAAATATTAACTAAGATAGAAATAAACAAAGCGGCCATTGGTAAATAAATACAACTCATTTAATCACTACCCCTTTTTTTACCAAACATCTTTTTCGTGATATTTTTTATAATTTTCGCGAACGCGAGCTAAAAAAGCATTATGCTTACCAATTTCTAATTTCAAAATTGGTCCCATTACCTCACTTTCTTTAACATGACCTTCCGGATTAAAAATTCGGCCACGAATAATATCGGTATTATAAAAAGGCCATTCCGCGATTCTTTTATTTAAGTATTCTTCGTAATAATCTTCCCCTATACAATCTCTAGATACATGAGGCCATAATTGCATTTTTAGGGCTGCCATTTCGCTTCTTAGGCAATCGGTTAAATCAATAATATTTTCTTCTGTTGCATCTTTAATAAGAGCCGATGGATCGAGAAATGAACCAATATTAACTAAGAAAGTGTGCCCTTTTTCGCCATCAATTTGTTCAATAGCCATTGGTAAAATTACCGCCTTAGTGGCTAATGCCGCCTCAATAATACTTTTATGTAAAGGCAAAACTACCGTACTTTCGGTTAAGTTCCAAGTACCTTCAGCATTCCAATAGACGTTTTTACCATGGCGAAGTAAAGCGACATTTGTTTCATACCCAATTTGCCTATCGTATTTATCTTCAGGGTCAACATACTTAACACCATTAAGATCAAAAATTAAGCCATCAAAGGTGCGATACATCCCTTCTTCATCCGCGGAAAATAAATAAACATGATTCTTTACTCCTAAAACTTGTAATAAAATTTCCACATCATACATACCAATATGGGTTGGACAAAATATAATGGGGCGATTGGTTTTGGGAATAGTACCATAAGTTTTAATTTTAATATGATTTATTTTATGATAAAGATGAAAAACCCCCATTAAAAAAGGGTGAAATAATTTTCTTAAAAAATCATACTTTGCCACATTATCAGTTAATAAATCCATTTCTCTTTCTATTTTCCGATATCTTACTAATTCCTCCATAGATAAAGAACGAAGACCTTTATGGTTTAAAAGCCGTAGTTCTTCTAAACCATCTAAATATTCTTCTAAGTCAAGTTTATCTAATAGTTTTTGTTCCTCTTCAGTTAATTCATAATTTTCCATTATCATCACCTGTAGTTAAATATTATATATCTTAAATACTACTATTTAAAGTTTTTTCTACGATTAATTTTACATCACGTTCATTAAAAGGTTTAGTCAAAATATCTACAATTGGATATTTAAAGGCTTTAGATATAGATTCTTTATCATCTACACCCGTAATAATAGAAACTGGAATTTTTTTAAATAAATCCTTTTCTTGTAAAACATCTAAAACTTCAAAGCCATTAACATTAGGCATATTTAAATCTAAAAGAATCGCTTTAATCCGTAATCTTTCATCAGGATTATCTAATATCGTTAAAGCTTCTTTACCGTCAGAGGCAATAACTACATCAAATGTATCTTTAAAGATTTTATTTATAAAGTTCCGAATAATATTAGAATCATCAACTACTAAAATAGCTTTGTCTTTAGGTTTAACAGAAACATTTAAATCTTCTTCAACATAAGATCTTCCCATATATTTTTTAACTAAATTAACAATTCGGTTAGCTTCTTTAATCAATTCATCATAATTTTCCGTAACAAAGTACATATGATTGGCTTTACTTTCAAGTTCATGTTTGTAAGCAATTTCGGCGAGGTTTGTAAAACCAAAATACCTAGCATCACTTTTTAAGGAATGAACTAAAATAGCATAATTAGCCATATCCCCTATTTCTTTAAATTCTTGAATTTTCTTTAGTTTCCCATCAACTTCTTGTAAAAAATCTTCCAAAGTTGCATTGTAAGTTTCCATATCCCCGAATAGTTCTAAACTCTTTTTTACATCTACACCCGCATCAATTAAAATATTTACATCTTTCATTTCATCTTCTCTCCTTTATTCTTTATTTAAATAAGTATTGATAATGCGATTTAATTCTTCTTTATTAATTGGTTTAGCTAAATAATCACTAAAACCTTCATCTAAATACTTTTCACGCATACCAGTTATGGCATTCGCTGTTAAAGCAATAGTTGGCGTTTTGAAACCTTCAAGAGCTTGTAACATATGAAAAGTCTCAACGCCACTTAATTTGGGCATCATATCATCCATTAAAATAAGATCAAATTTTTCCCCATTTTTAATTTTTTCAATGGCATCATGACCATTATCAACCGAAACGCTTTTAATATCATAACTATCTAGTAAGCGTTCCGCGACTTTTAAATTAATTTTATTATCATCAACTATTAATACCATCTTTTCGTGACTTAACTGAACTTTTTCATCTTCAATACTTTCTTCTTCAACTTTAATAGTTGGATTTTCAACAATTTTTTGATCAAGAGAAACGGTAAATTTAGAACCTTTACCATAAACACTTTGAACAACAATTTTGCCACCCATCAAATCTAATAATTTTTTCGTAATAGCCAGACCTAAACCAGTACCTTCAATAGTTATATTATCCCTAACATCAAGACGATCAAATTTATTAAATAAGCGGTCAATATTTCCTTCCTTAATACCAATTCCCGTATCTTCAACCGATATAATTAGGCGACACACCCCATCTTTGGCAACATGATTAATTTTAAGTTCAATCCAGCCTTCTTTGGTATATTTCACCGCATTGGTTAAAATATTAACGCATACTTGTTTTACTTTTTGGGCATCACCATATAAAACTGGGGGAATTGTTTCGTCAATACTGACTTTAAATTCCAATGGTTTTTCGGCGATTCTTCCTTTAGTTAAAGTAACAAGTTCATTAGCTAACTTTTTAAAGCTATATTCTCCCGCCTCAATTTCCATTTTATTAGCTTCAATCTTCGAAATATCTAATATGTCATTTACAATTTCAAGTAAATTATCTCCGGCCATAATAATATCTTTTATTTCATCTTTGGCCTCTTCAGGAATGTCCTTATTTTCTAAAAGTAAATTACTAAAACCAACTATTGCATTAAGCGGAGTTCTTATTTCATGCGACATATTTGATAAAAACTCGGTTTTAGCTTTATTTGCTTTATCAGCTTGGTCTCTCGCCATATTAAGTTGTTCAATTATTTTAGTATCGGGGTTTTCAATAGTATGAAACATAATAATAGCAATAAGGGTAATCACCGGATTAAATAATAATAACTGTGGATTAGTCGCTTGAATCAAAGTAGTTGCAATCATTAAGATTAAGAGTAAGACAATGGGAATAATTTTTTTATTATGAACCGCTTTCCAGTTTTTAATTAAATAAAAGACAATTGTAAAACAGGCAGCAATAATAAACAAAAAGGCAATTTTAGTTGCTGGTCCCGTTGTATAACCAGAAGTATCAGCATATACAAATTCCACGGGAGATAATAAAACAATCGTCATTTCAATTAAAGCCCCCGTGAAAACTTTATAAGCTAATTTGGTCTTTTGCCGAGTTTCCAAATATTTTTTCTTACTAGCGGCATCACAAATTAAAGTTGTATAAATCATAATTAAAATAAACCAAAGTAAAATCAAACAAACAAAGACCTTACTAAGCATTAAAAATATAAATAAACGTGTTCCTTCCATCACTGGAACAGCATCCGCGATAGCATATAAAGAGAACTCTGTAAAAATGGCTAAAATATTTACAATCAACATATATTTATAAATATTAGTATCATCATTATTAACTCTTTTTTTGGAAAAAAACATAAAAGTTATAACTAATAAGTATAATAATGACATTCCCAATACCGATATTTGAATCGTTAACATAGATCACACCTCAACTACTTTTTAAATACTTCTTTTTCTAGTTTTATTTAATTCTTTATACATTTCCATTAATTTTTGATAATCAACTTTACCACTACTTAGATATGGTAAATCCCCTATCGGATATATTTCCGAAGGCATGTCAAAATCTGATAAAACATTGGAACTTTTAATAAGACTCGCAATATCTTCCCCAGTTTCCATACTAGGAACAACAAAAGCCGCGATTTCTTCAAAAGAACCTTCAGATTTTGACATTATAGTTGCACATTGTTTTATAAAAGGAAGACTTTCAATTTTCTTTTCTAAATCATCTAAGGATATTTTTCGGTCGTATCTTATTGCAACTCGAGCCTTTCTACCAGTAATAAAGATAAAACCATCGTTATCATAATAGCCAATATCATTAGTATTAAACCATTCGCCATCAGATAACATAATTTTAGATTTTTGGGTTTCTTCAGGTAAATTATCATAATACAAGAAATGGCTATTAGCTCGATCAACTATTAAACCAGTTTGATTAGGTCCTAATTCTTCTAAAGTGTGTTCATCTATAACTTTAACTTCCGTGCCATGAACAGGATAACCCGCGCTACCATTTTGATTATATTTAATTGTATTGGTAGCAACAGCTCCACCTAATTCATTTTGACCATAAGCATTATTAAGCGGCACCGTTAAGCCTTTAGTAGCCCCCACTTGTTCCATTTCGGCAATTTCGGCTTTTCCCATTTTCGAACCAGCCCCCATAATGCCTCCAAAGTATGACATATCCGTAACTCGTGGGTCAAAAAGAAAAGCTTTAATAAATAAAGGACTTGTGAAAGTAAGTAGCAAAGCATCCTCTAAATCTTTTTGCGTCCTAAATTCTGGAAAGTTTCGAACAAAGTTAACAATATTATTGATAAATTGTTCATGATTTATACTTTCACCAATGGTAGCTACTTTCATTCCGGATATCAAAGGTGTATATAATGATGTAATTAATCCTAATCCTATTTGAGGGGGTATATTTTTCATCATAACATTTTTTCTATCTAAAGGAAAATCCGTATATAACATTTTTTGTGCGGACGCATTTATTGTATAATCAGAATGAACAATAACCTTTGGTAAGCCTGTTGTCCCACTACTATTAATCATTACCGAAGGTTTGCCAGAATGATACGGTGCTGATGCAACTCTTTCTTGAGTAGAGCCAGTAATTAATTCTTCAAAGCATAAATTTTCTTTTGAATCTTTGGCATTAGTCACAATTAAAGGTAATTTTTTTTCATTAATTAAAGGACTAAATTGAACAAAAAAATCATCCAACACTAATAAACTTAAATCTGTTTCTTCAATACTATGTTTTACAAATTCAATACCCTTAGTAAAATCGATAAATTTTACTAAAGCACCAATTTTATTAGCTGCAAATAAAAATGCTGCTTCTTCAATGCCATTATCAACCACTAAGCCAATTTTATCATTTTCTTTAATCCCCATTTTACTAAGATTATAAGCCAAATTTTCAATTATTCTAATTAATTCTCTGTTGGTATAATCTTTATTTTTTCTCGTATCAGATAAGGCTAATTCATCAAGATAATCTTGGCATGATAATAAATAAGTATTATATAATGTGTTATTTAAATCAAAATTCGCGGATTTTCTTAATAACTCATATCTGCTACTAAAATTCATTTCACTAAGCTTCATACTTTTCCTCCATATTCTAATTTCACTATAAAATAAAAAAAGTAATAAATCAATATTACTTTACACATCTTGTATCAAATATGATACAATTAAAGTGGTGATACGATGGACTACGATATTAATTATATAGAAACTACCTACAATCCTAAGGAATTAAATGAAATATTTATTAAAGAATTTATTAGTTTTCGCAAAGAAAATAATTTAACTCAAGAACTATTTTCCAAATACTCTAAAGTTTCTAGAACCAAAATCGCTCGCATTGAAAATGGCAGTAGTTCGCCAACTATAAAATCAATGTTAGAAATTTTAGGCCCTTTAGGTTATACTTTAAAAATTGAAAAGGTAAAGAAAAAAACAATTTAATTATTATCTTGGGTATTTAATTTTTCAAAATGTTCGACTATTTCCCGATTGTAATATAAAATTTTACCACTTGGGAGTAATAAAACCCGTTCAATACCTAAATTATCCACGAACTCCGGATTATGGGATACAACGAGCATTGTTCCGGCGAAATCTTTAAAAGTGGCCGCAATAATCATTTGTGTTTCCGGATCCAAATGGTTAGTAGGTTCATCTAAAATTAAAAAGTTAGCTTCCGTTAAAGCAAGTTTAGCTAAAGCTACTCTACTTCTTTCACCCGGTGATAAAACACTAATCTTTTTATTTACATCATCATTAGAAAACAAAAAATTGCCTAAAAAACTTCTTAGATTTTGGTTAGACATATTAACATTTTGGAAATTCTCCATAATAGTTTTATCAATATCTAATAGCTCATGTTCTTGGGCATAATAACCTAAATCCATTTTATTTCCAATTTCAATCATTCCTTCACTAGGTGTTAAAATACCCATAATTAGTTTTAATAATGTCGATTTCCCAATGCCATTTTCACCTACAATTAAAAATTTTTCGCCCTTAGTTAAAGTAAATGTTAAATTTTGATATAAATATTCATCCATATTAGGATATTTAAAAGCTAAATTAGTAACTCTTAAAGGAACATTATTACCGCATCTTGCCATTTTCAAATTAACTTTAGAGTATTTTACTTTAGGATTAATTTCAATTTTTTCTTGTAAGAGTCTGGCTAACTTTTTTTCTCGATCTTGCGCCATTTTCTTTCTTTTACCTGATGAATTACTATATTTATTAATTATAGCTCGAAGTTTTTCTTCTTCTCTTTGTTGATTTTTAGCTTTATCTAATCTACTTTTTTCTTGTTCTTGATTTAGTTTTAGAAAATTATCATAATTTCCCGGATATATTTTAAAACTTTTTGTTTGTTTATCAATAAAAAGAATTTGATTAGTTATCGCATTTAAAAATTCAATATCATGGGAAATAACAAAAATACTCCCCTTATAATTTTTTAAATAATTAATAACATAATCTTTCGTTTTTTTATCTAAGTGATTAGTAGGTTCATCTAAAAGCATAATCTCAGGATGCGAATATAGGAGTCTGGCAAAAGCTATTTTAGACTTTTGACCCCCGGATAACTCTGAAATTTTTTTATCCCACATATCAGGCGTTATATCCATGCCTTCCATGATTTTTAAAAGTTCCGCCTCAGCTCCATAACAATTCCAATATTCGAGTTTAACTTGAATTTTATCAATTTTATTTAAAATGGCTTTGGGCATTTCTTCCGATGTCTCTTTTAACTTTTCATATAATCTTTGCAGTTCGTTATTTAATTTTTCAATTGGTCTTCCCGCACTTAAAAAAGCCAAAACAGTTATTTCATCAGTTACTAAATCATCAGTTATTATTTGAGGTAACCACTCGATTCTATCATTTTGTTCAAAAATTATTTTGCCGGTATCAGCCTCAAGTTGATGTAACATAATTTTAAATAAAGTCGTTTTACCAACCCCATTAGGGCCCACAATTCCTGTTTTCGCTTTTTCCTTAATATGTAAATTAATATTTTTGTATAACTCTTGGGTTCCAAAAGACATGGAAAGATTTTTTATTTCCATACATAATCAACTCTTTATTTTTCGTCTTTATAAATTAAATGCGTAAATGTAGAATTATCTAACATTTCTAATAAAATGGTGGGGTGAAAAGCCATTTGTTTTAATTCATCTATTTCTATCCAAACATAATTTAAATATTTTTCATGGTCTTCTTCTAAAGATTTTATTGAGTCTATTTTATAGGCATTTTTATCCTTAAATTCTACTTCATAAACTATTAATATTTCATGATACTTTTTATTATCAAAACTAGATGTAAAGAAGTTTTCAACTATTCCTAGTTCCTTAGTTATTATAATATCAAAACCAGTTTCTTCTTTTATTTCTCTTTTTATAGCAGAGGCCGAATCCTCACCTAAATTACAACGACCACCCAAAACAGTTACATGACTTACTTTGGTACTTTTTTGAACTAACAATTTATTATTATGTCTTATTATCGCGGCAACTCGGTAGTTAAAAACTACACCATTTTTATCAAAACAAATATCGTTATTCATAAATCCCCTTTTTATTCTAAAACGGCTTTAATTCTTCTAACACCCGCGGAAGAACTTTCTTCTTTAACAATTTTAAAAGTTCCTAATTCCTTAGTATTTTTAACATGAGGTCCCCCACATAATTCATGAGATATATCCCCAATGCTATAAACTGTAACAATATCCGGATATTTTTCAATAAACATGCATTCGGCTCCACTCGCTAAAGCATCTTGTTTAGGCATTTCTTTAACCGTAACATCAATGCCTTCTTGAATCCAATTATTAACTAAATCTTCGGCTTGTTTTAATTCTTCAGGACTTAATTTATGATCACAACTAAAATCAAAACGCATTCTTTCACTCGTTATATTACTTCCCTTTTGATGCACGTCTTTACCGACAACTATTTTTAAAGCGGCATTTAAAAGATGCGTTGCGGTATGATACTTGGTTTCAATTTCACCATTGCCAGCAAGACCACCTTTAAATTTACCTGCGGATGCTGTTCTAGATAATTCTTGATGTTCCTTAAATCTTCTTTGGAAGCCTTCAACATCAACTTTAATATTTTTTTCCGTAGCCAGTTCCACCGTTAATTCAATTGGAAAACCATAAGTATCGTATAAATGAAAAGCCGTAACATCATCAATAACATTATTACCAGCAATTACTTTCGAAAATTCACGTAACCCTTTTTCCAAAGTCCGACTAAATTTTATTTTTTCATTTTTTAATACTTCATATACAACTTGTTCATTATCACTTAATTCTTGATAATAACTTTTATATTTATTAATAATTAATCTCGCAATTTGTTCTTCCCAATTACTTTCAAGATCAATATTTAATTTTTTCGCGTGTCTTATAGCCCGACGAATTAATCTTCTTAAAATATAACCTTGGTCCGTATTACTTGGTTTTATGCCGGCATAATCAGCACTTAAAAACACCGCAGTCCGCATATGGTCGGCAATAATCCGCATACTTTTTTCATTACCTTCATAAGGCATCTTCGAAATTTCAGAAATAAGAGCAATTACATCACTCCAAATAGAAGATGTATAGTTATCATTTACGCCTTCAAGAATCGCGGTTGTTCTTTCAACACCCATTCCCGTATCAACATTTTTCTTAGGTAACTCCGTAACTTTGCCATCATTATCTTTATAGTATTGCATAAAGACATTATTCCAAATTTCAACCCATCTGTCATCTTCTGGGTCAAAGGTATTAGGAACTTCATCATTGGAACGAAAATAAAATATTTCCGTGTCTGGTCCGCATGGTCCTGTTTCTCCCGCAATCCAAAAATTATCTTTTTCGGTTCTAGCAATACGAGATGCGGGAATTCCTAAACTTAACCATTTATTATAACTCACTTCATCAAAAGGAATATCTTGGTTTCCCGCATAAACCGTAACAGCAAGCCTTTCAACTGGTATTTCTAAAACACTAGTTAAAAATTCAAAACTCCAACTAATGGATTCATCTTTAAAATAATCACCTAAAGACCAGTTTCCAAGCATTTCAAAAAAGGTGTGATGCGTCGTATCTCCTACCGCATCTAAATCTGTAGTTCTTAGGCACTTTTGAAAATCACAAAGGCGCGTGCCATAAGGATGAGCTTGACCCATTAAATAAGGTATTAATGGTTGCATCCCCGCCGTATTAAATAAAACGGATGGGTCATTCTCTGGTACTAGTGGCGCACTTGGTATTTGCTTATGACCTTTACTTATAAAAAAATTAATATATAAATCTTTTAAATTACTATTCTTAAAATCTTTCATCATTTAATCCCTTCTAAAAATGTAAATACTTTATTTTTTAAATCATCCAAATTATCATTAGCAATTGTCTTATCAAAATCATCATAGTTTTCTAAAGCTGTTTCTGTTATATGCGCTTGTTCCGCCACAGAAAGCTTACTAGGTGCAAATTGATTTACGACATATATACTGTAAACATTATCAAAATTTTCCCGTAATTCATCTATTTCTTCTGGCATTCTGGCATCCGAAATAATAATGTTTTCAATACCATTTTGATTATAAATATTAATATCTTCAATCATTCTTTTGGTGAAAAAATATTTATCATACGCTCGAATTTTATTACCAAAATCTTGTAAAAAGGCTCGGGGTTTATTTTCACTTATGCCATCCCAATCAGTTAATTCTTGAGCAAATAATTTTAAATACTTACTATATTGGGTAACCACACAATTTTCTAACTTATAAATATAATATTCATTTATAAGTTTTGCTACTTCTCCTTTTCCACTTCCAGCTTTTCCAGCAACAACAAATACTCGCATATAATCTTTCCTCCTTATTAAAAAAAGGACTATACCTAAGGAGTGCTTTTCGCACGGTACCATCCTTTATTTTACTCTCTTTTTTTAACGACTATGCCGATTAATCTCCAAAAGCAGCCTTAAATATTTCAGTTATTAGTTTGCACCAACCACTAACTCTCTTTTAAAACTTTCATATTTAAGATCTTTTATCACCGATTACATATCAAATATACCATATATTCCTTAATTTAACAATACTTTTGTTTTACTTTCAAGTTTTTGATATTCCAGGCATTTTTTCTCTAACAAGTTAAAATTACAGCATCTTTTCATTATATTTTCATTTAGAAAATTTCTTTGGTATTCACTATAAAAAAAGTTAATTTTATAAAATAATTTTTGTTTATTGTTATTAATAAAAGTTAACTGGTCTTCCAATAAATTTTTATATTTAATATCTTTCACATTTGGCAATAATTCTGTCAAACATTCAACTGGTGTGGGAATCATATTATTAATATTGATTACACCTAATTTACCATTTTTAATTTTAAAAACATCAATGGCTTTATTACTTATTTTGATATGTTTTTCCTTCGGACTAGCTAATGGAGCAAAATAATTAAAATTATTATGTCTTAAAACAACTCCAACATATGGTCTCGTATTGTTCTTATTATATGGAACCCTTTCATCATATTTTCTTAAATAATTAATATACTTAGTATCTAAAATATATATTTTTAAATTTTTCATAAACCCTCCTATTTGCATTATAATGATAAAAACAATTGTTTGTCAATAAAAGAATTTAAAAACTAGAGAAAGTCAAACTCTAGCTCTTTTTTAACTCCCTACTATAGCAAGGGTATTCTCACTTTTTTAGCTCCCTACTATAGCAAGGGTATTCTCACTTTTTCCATTCCCTACTTTGGCAAGGGTATTCCGACTTTTTAAATTTATATACACAAAAATTTGTATATACATTTATATTATAGCACTCAAATCATATTTCGCAACAATTTTTGTGCATTTTTTAAGTTTTACTAACTTCAACTTCATTATTGCCAAAGAAATCAAACTTTTTATCTAAGAATTGCCATACAACTTTAATAATTGATAAGATTGGTGTTGCTAAAACCATACCAATAATACCAAAGAAATGGCCAAAGACTAATAAACCAACAATTATTATAACTGGGTGTAAATTAGTTGCCTTACTCATTACTATTGGTTGTAAGACATAACTTTCAAGTAATTGAACAATACAAGCAATAATTAAAACGCCTAAACCGATTAAAGGACTTTGGGTTAAACCAACAATTGTGGCCACTGCTGTTCCAATATAAGGTCCAATATAAGGAATAAGGTCGGTAATACCGCAGAATAAACCGAATAATAAAGCCGCATTTAAACCAACAATGGCAAAACCAACAACATCACAAACAAAGACCATACAAGCAACTAATAAAGTACCATTAACACTTTTTCGAACTTCTTTTCCAATATTATTTAATAATTGTAAAGCTTCTAATTGATGTTTCTTTGGTAAAAACTTAATCATCGTACTGGAAATATTATCAAAATCAAATAACATATATAAACCAATAATTAAACCAAAGAAGATATTACCAATACCACTGGCAAAAGAACCAACCGTTGATACAATTATATTAGGTAGCGATTGTGATAAATTAGTACCATAATTATAAATAGTTGTTAACAAATTATTTTTAATACCTTCAATATCTAAACCTTCAATTGTAAATTTAGCAAACATATTATTAATAAAGTCTCCTATTTTAGTAAGAATATTTGGTAAGGTTTTAAGTAATTCATTTATTTCTTCATATAAAACTGGAATAAAGATGCGAATAAAGATCACTAAAAATAAGATGAATACGGCATAAATAATAATAGAAGCCGCTATTCTTGGTAAACCTTTTTTGGTAATTTTATCTACTAAAGGTGAAAATAACCAGGCAATGGCAAAACCAATAAATAAAGGTGATAATACTTTTAGAACAACACCTAAAATATGGAATAAACCAAGCATTCTCCCAATTCCAATCGCGGCTAAAACAATTGCCACAATTAAAACAATGTAAAATAATTTTAAAATATTTTTGCCTAAATATATTATTTCATTTAAGCCTTCATTATCGATACCATTATTTTTCTTTTTAAACATAATATACCTCACTAATATTATTATATAATAAATACTGTCAAATTTATTTAAAATTTTGTCAATATGACAAAATTTGACAAAAAAAGCAGCTTAAGCTGCTCGATCTAACTTTAATTCGGGATTTTTCTTCTTTTTATCCTTCTTTTCCATATTAGTAATTAAGTAAACTATTAATTCTCTTTTACCAAGATAGTCTAATTCATTAAATAAACGAACTATTTCCGCAACATCTTGGTTTTTAATAGCTTCTTTAGTGGCTTCTTTTAAAGCATCATCCGTAGTTAAAGCCATATATTTATTTAAATAATTACTCATTAAATTCTTATTAGGAAGAATACTTATTAAATAAGTAGTTAAATCAAAATCACCAAGATAATCTTTAGTTAAAGCTGGTAATTGATGCGTTTTATGTTCTTCTTTATCTAGAACACATAAAGTACCACCTAAAAAACCAGGAGCAATATTAGAAGCCTC
This sequence comes from uncultured Bacilli bacterium, assembly GCA_947627895.1. GTDB lineage: Bacteria > Bacillota_I > Bacilli_A > RF39 > UBA660 > Onthocola_B. Next base: position 3,943 of record CANQXV010000006.1, on the reverse strand, counting down.
AATTGCTCCCATTATTTCATCTTTCGTATAATGCATGGTAAAAGCATCAATTTCTTCCAAACTTTGAGGAGCATAATGCATTGAAATTTCTAAATCAGCAATATTAATTAAATTTTCGCGTCCCTTTTGTAAAGTTAAGGCTAAAAAATATCTATCTTTTTCCATAATTTTCCTCCTTTTATAAGCGAAGAGTACATTATACCAAACTTTTTTCAGTTAGTCAAATTACAAAAAATCCCATCTATAAATAGGATTTTTCGAGATATTACCCTTCAATATCTAGTGTACGACAATACACAAAATCGATGATTAAAGAAAAAATATGTACTTAAGTAATACCCGTAGTACATATTTATATAATAGCCTATTTTTGGATTTTTAAAGTACCAGTTTTTTCTAATTCTTCTTTATGATAATTTAAAGCAATCCCAATCGTAAAAATGTAAGCTAGTAAATAGAACCATAACATTAAGATAATAATATTAGCAAGTCCCCCATAGAAGGCTGAATAGTTCGCCATATGGTTCACATAAAAGGAATAAATATAGGTTGCAATTATCCAACCAATACTAGTAAATGCGGCTCCATACCCGACATTTTTACTTTTAATGACTTTATCAGGTGCCATCGTATAAATTATTTTAATAATAAAGTAAATAATTAACCAAGTAATAGGTCCTCTTAAAATATTCATAACATACTTTATATCACTAACAAGTTCTGGTGAAACACTAGCAAGTGACATTAATTCAATTATCTTTTTACCAAAAATAGGAACAATTAACATAAAGATAAATAGTAAAATTAAGAAAAAAGTCATAATAATTGCTTTAATTCTTCGTCTTAAAAAGTCACCACTTTGAACGCCATATATGGCATTTGAGGTAATAATGATAGATGCGGCTCCATTGGATGCAATAATGTAACCCGCGATAGTAGTAATAATTAAAGAAATACCTGTTTTGGTAGGAGATACTACCAACAACATATTAGCAATATCCGCGGAAAAAGCATTGGTTAAAAAGTTAAAAATCGAATCCGTTGATAAATTTAAAAGAGCTGCTCCATAAGAAATTAAACTAATCGTGGGTACAATTGCTAAAACGAAGAAAAAAGCTAATTGACCTGGCAAAATCATCATTTCCGGCTTTGTTATAACACTTAGAAAATTATGCCAAAATTCTTTAAAACTACCGCTTAGTTTCTTTTTCATTAGCTTCTACCTTTTGTTTTTTCATATCTTCAACGGCTTCATTCATCGCATCTTCAATCGTTTTAACATTATCTAAAATCATACTATGACCAAATTCGGCCCCAAATTCATATGGTAATTTAGCAATTTCTTTATTTAATTTATGCATATAATTAGTTATTTGTTTTTCATTATAACCCACAATATAAATAACAAATTCATTACCATCGGTTCGCATAATTTCACTATTATCAAGTTGGGTTTTAATTAAAGCATTTGCAGCTGCTTTAATTTGTTTATCCCCTTCTTCATAACCATGAATATCATTTATTTCTTGAATCTTATTTAAATCAATTACGACAATTGCTTGAGGATATATCGTATTATTATTCCAAACACTTATATTTTCACTCAAATAATTTCGATTTTTTAAACTTGTTAATTGGTCAATAAACTTTAATTTATCATCTTTTTTAATTCTTCTTGCAATCGTAATCTTTTTACTCTTACGAATAAATATCAACATAATAATTACAACAATTAAGATTAAATAAATAATATATTTAGCAATATTACTCATAATCGAACCAGTTTTAACTGTTTCATAATGATTTTCTAAACCTAATAATTCCATTTTCTTTGAATCTAAAGTTTTAATATAAGAAGATAATAACTTCGTCATAACATCATTATCCTTTACTTTAAATTCATAAGTTTGATTTAAAGTAGATTCATATCTTTTAGTATATTTCTTTAATAAATCATTCGCATTGTATTCATAAATATTTTTATCAATTAAAAGATAATATTCATCCATATCTTTTACTTTCGTCATTTCTTTTAACTTAGAATAAGTCTTAATATTAACACCATTTATAGCCTTTAAATATTCATGTAATTTGGAATTATTTTCAACATATACCGTTTTACCAATTAAAGAATTAGGCGAATTTACTACCCTACTATTATCTTGTAAAGCCGCGATAACATAAGAAATAACTGGTCCTTTGATAGTAGAAGCATCAGTTGGATCATTATAAAAATTAAAGTATAATTCAACCTCTTTATTATTAACGGCTTCTTGTAATTTAGCTAAAGATTTATATTTAATAAAGTTAAAATCTAAATCAGCAAAGTCACTAAAATTACCTAAATAAACGGCAACAATACCACCATAACGACCACCCATAATTACCTCATATGGACTCATATTAACAAAACCATAATTATGAACCACACTTTGTAAACGGTCGATTTCCGATTCACTAATATTTAAAGATTCCGTGAATAATTCAAATTCATGATCTAAAAAGTATTCATTTAAATTATCTTCCCATTTTTGATAATATTTCTTTAAAACACTACTTAAAATATCATTAGTTGTTTGCATAACGTAATAACAATTTACATCGCTTAAATGGTATAAAATATTATAATTATTACTTAAAATTAAATCTAGGCTTTGCATTAAAGGTACAATGGCATAATCAATTTCAGTTCCTAAGGCTTCATATAATAAAGTATCATTTTCATAAGTATTTAAAGTAGTTGCATTTCCAACATAACTTGCTACATAACTCGCATTAGTACTAGTAATACCTATTGTTTTATCTTTTAAAAACCTATATTCACTAATAACTTCATCTTTAGGACTAATAACTACATAATGATCAGTATAAAAAACAACGTCACTTTCATTAATGCTATTTTTAACACCTAAAGATATCCCACTTGGTACATTATTAGAAGTAAAAGTTATTGGATTTATTTGCATGCCATATTCTAGGGAAAAATCTTTTAAAAAGTCATAAAAAACCCCACTGGCATTTTTTCCAAAAACATTACTATTATTAACAATATTAATATTTTGAATCGTACTTATATTATTATTAATCCAAGTTCTTTCTTGAACAGTTAATTTATTATTTCCGCGGAGAACAAAAAAGATAACAGTTGCAATAATAAGTGAAAGAATAATACTACCAATAATTATAAATAAATTTCTTTTCTTTTTCATTTTTATTCTTCACTTTCTACAGGAGTATTATTATTCCAAACAATACTATCATTATTAGTATTTTTAGCTCCCATAATAGTAAAACCTTCACTATTTTCAGTTTCATCACTTACTAAAGTAAAGTTTAAATCATAATAACTTAAAATATTTTCACTAAAACTTGCTAAAGATGTATTGGCTTTACCTTCAGCTTCAATTAAAGCATAATCACTTACATATTTAATTCGAATATATATAACTCTTCCTTTAACATTAAAACCAACATCTTCAATATATTCATCATTTTCTAAACTAGAGATATATTCATTTTTAAAATCTTCGGTAATAGGATGCTTATCAATATCTTTTAATCTATCACCATATACTGTTTCACTACCTCCAAAAAAGTAAGTAATAACAACTACACAAATGGCAATAAAACAAGCAATTAGAATACCAACAAGTACTACTAAAACTTTATTTTTACGCCATATATCTTTCAATTTACTCAAAATAATTCACCTCTATTGGTATTAATAATTATACTACATTATATTTTTATAAGCAAATTAATATTTACATAAAAAAATGTTGGTAGAGCAATGTGCCCCCGCCCGCATACTTTGTAAGCGGGCGATGCCTTACCAACATTTATATTTAAAACACTGTTATTTATACCATAAGATTACCCTATGCTTTAAACAATAAAATACTGCTTAAAAATTATTGTTTAAAAATTTACTTCTTTACTACTT
>CANQXV010000005.1 GCA_947627895.1 uncultured Bacilli bacterium | reverse complement strand
TCTATTAAAATGCCTATTGATTTAAAGGTCGCTTATGCCGAATACATTAATCAGTCATAATGTTTAACACAACTTTTCAAAAAAAACTATAAAATTATTTATTTTTTAGTCCTTTTTAACACAACTCTATTATTTATTTTTATCTTAAAGTTAGAACACATACACATTCAACATGATGGGTATAACTAAACATATCGAGTAAATAATATTTTTCTAAACTATATTTGGCTAATAATTCTTTTAAATCTCTAGCTAAGGTATTTGAATCACACGAAACATATATTATTTTAGAAGGTAAATATTTTAATAACACATCTCGGGTTTTCTTATCTAAGCCTTGCCGCGGCGGGTCTACAATCCAAGTATCATAATTATTAGGTACATTGGTGATTATTTTTTCCACCTTTCCTACCTTAAACTTGGCATTATTAAAGTTGTTTTTTGAAGCATTAATTTTGGCGTTATTTATCGCACTCACAACAATTTCTATTCCTAAGACTTCACTAGCAACAGAAACCGCCATTAAAGATAAAGTACCAACACCACAATATAAATCTAAAACATGAGCTTTTTCGTTAACATTTTCGCGGATTAACTCTAGCATTATTTTAGCAACAGCACTATTTACTTGAAAGAAAGCATTAAAACTTACTTGGAATGTTAAATCATTAACCATCATTTCTAGATAATCAGTACCTTCAATAAGTTTATTATTTAAAATTATGCCTTTAACATTAGGATTATTTTTTAAAATTTCTAAATTAAGTTTATCAGGGGATGTAATAATAACCAAAACTTTATCTTTTTCGTTACATCTTAAAACTACCTCACCACTTACTATATTTATTTTAGAAAGTAGTTCCATTATTTCATTTAAAATAGGTTTCGCAATGGCACAACTTGTAATTTGGGTTAATGTATTCGTCTTTTTTTCATAGTAACCAATTTGCCCATTTTTTACTTTTAAAGTTATTTTATTTCGATAATTTTTAGGATTAGGATTTTTTATTAAAATAGGTTCGATATTAATACCTTCTCTTTTAAAAATATCCTTAACTTTATTCTTTTTATATTCTAAAGTAGCCTCATAGCTTAAATTTTGTAAATCACATCCCCCACAGGCAGCATAAAAAGGACAAAAAGCCTCTTTCCTAGATGATGCCGGTTTTATTATTTTTATTAGTTTCGCCTTTTGATAATTTTTTTTAGTCTCAATTATTTCGATTTCCACGATATCGCCCGGAATAGTTTTGGGTACAAAAGTAACAAAATTATTAACTAAAGCAATACCTTGACCTTGATGATCAAAACGTACAATTTGGGCTTGCATTTCCTTCACCTATAAAAATTATACCATCATTTCTAAGTATTTAAAAGTTAGGCATTTTGTATTATAATTAGATTACGAGGTAGTAGTAATGAAAATAGGAATTTTTACGGACGTGTATGTTCCCTATATATGTGGAATTTCGACCAGTGTCCAAATGTTAAAAGAAGCATTGGAGACCATGCACCATACCGTTTATATTGTAACAGCAAATATTAAAGAACATAAATTTAAATATGATGAGGCTAATAAGATTATATATCTACCCGGCATTAATACGGGAATATATGATACCAAATTAACTTTTTTTTATTCAGCAAAAGCTTTAAAAATTATAAAGGAATGGCATCTTGATATTATTCATTCTCAAACGGAATTTGGTGTAGGAGCATTTTCAAGAATCGTTAGCAAAAAGTTGCATATTCCAGTCGTCCACACTTATCACACCCTTTATGAAGATTATGTTTATTATGTAACCCATGGTCATTTTGATAAAATTAGTCAAAAAGTTATGCGTAAAATTACCGATTATTATTGTGAAAAAAAATGTAATGCCCTAATTGTGCCAACCGAAAAAATGCAAAAACTTTTTCAAGAAAAATATGGTTATACGAGAAAGATTAATGTTATTCCCACAGGAATTGATTTATCAAAATTTACGCATTTTCACGATAAAGATAAAAAATTAACGAGTCTTAAAACAAAATATCATCTAACTAAAAATGATTTTATTATTGGCACAGTTAGTCGCCTAGCCCAAGAAAAAAATTTAATAGAGGAAGTTAAATCTTTCCATAAATTACACGAACTTATGCCAAATGCTAAATTAATGTTCGTGGGTGACGGCCCTTTAAAAAAAGAACTATCTTCTTTAATTAAGAAACTAAATCTCACTTCAAGTGTTATTTTTACCGGTAAAGTTGCTTATGAAGATATGCCTTTATACTATCATTTATTTGATATTATGTGTTCTTTTTCCAATACCGAAACTCAAGGTTTAACTATTATTGAGGGCCTTGCCTCTAACCTACCTATTGTTTGCTTAAATGATCCGGCATTTAAATCCATGGTTGAACATGGTTATAACGGTTATTTATTTAAAGACAGTCAAGAATTTATAAAATACACTCTTAAATTAATAAAGGATAAAGGCCAATATAAAACCATGGTACTAAATGCTAAAAACAGTGTTTACAAATATTCGAAAGAAGTATTCGCTGGAGAAGTCTTAAAAGTATATCACGAAGTTATAAATAAAAGTTCTACAACCAAATAGAACTTTATTTTTTTAAGATATTAATTTTAAATTTAGGGAATGCCCCTTTAATCCGACGATAAATATAAGAATTTTTATCTAGCCAATGTAAGATGCGTTTATGAATAACTTCTGTACTATCCGCGATTTGCTTTTTAATTTCCCCTTTAATTTTATTCATAATGTTAAAGGAAATAATATTATCAACAATATAAATTATCAGTAAAATAATAGTTAAAACTAAACGAACAATTGGATTTATCGTTTGAATTATCCTCATAAAAAACGGATTAATTAAGTAAACTATCGTGGTTCCCAGTATCCCAAAAGGTAACATCGTTTCTAAACAAATTCGACCATTAATATTAAATCTTTTATGCGAATAATCCCACCATCTAGCCTTAAATAATTTTTCCATAATATAAGAGGTCATATATTCTAAAACCGAACAAATTAAAATTGATTTTAAGAAAACGCCTAGAATATCTGCGGTATCATTACCAATTAAAAACAAAATACCTAAAACCCCATAACCATAGATAGGACAAATAGGACCTAATAAAAATCCGCGGTTAATAAATTTTTTCTTTTCAACTAATTTACACCCTACTTCCATCAACCAACCTAAAAAGGCATAAATTATAAATAAAAGAAAATATGTTGTAAATTTTTCCATTTATTTTCTACTCCTTCTTTTAATTAATTATACCACTATTTAGAAAAAGGAAAAATAATAATAAATTTAGCATACAAGATGATTGATTTATTATAACTAAAAAGAAACCTTTATGATTAAGTTTTCCTTCTATTTTATTTTCTAGTAATTACTTTTTTACCACCCATATATGGTTGTAGGGCTTTAGGTATTTTTATTGAGCCATCTTCTTCATAATTATTTTCAATTAAAGCAATTAATCCTCTTGGAGTTGCTAAAACTGTATTATTTAAAGTGGCTACTAGATAAGTACCTTCTTCTCCTTTAGCCCGAATACTTAGGCGTCTTGCTTGCGCATCACCTAAAGTTGAACAAGAACCAACTTCAAAATATTTTTGTTGTCTTGGACTCCACGCTTCTACATCGCAAGATTTTACTTTTAAATCGGCTAAATCACCACTGCAACATTCAAGGGTGCGAACTGGAATATCCAAGCTTCTAAAAAATTTCACCGTGTAATTCCACATTTTATCATACCAAGTAAAGGCATCTTCCATTTTACAAATAACGACCATTTCTTCTTTTTCAAATTGGTGAACACGATATAAACCTCTTTCTTCTAAGCCATGAGCTCCCCCTTCTTTACGAAAACAAGGAGAATAACTAGTTAAGCAAATTGGCAAATCACTTTCTTTAATTATTTGATCTTTAAATTTACCAATCATAGAATGTTCACTAGTTCCAATTAAATATAAATCTTCGCCTTCGATTTTATACATCATAGCTTCCATTTCTTTAAAAGACATAACGCCGTTTACTACATCACCATGAATCATAAAAGGTGGAATACAATAAGTAAAACCTTTATCAATCATAAAATCTCTAGCATATGAAATTAAAGCGGAATGTAAACGAGCAATATCACCAATTAGATAGTAGAAACCATTTCCACTGGTACGGCCTGCACTTTCTTTATCTAGCCCATTTAAGGCTTCACAGATATCAGCATGATAGGGAATTTCATAATCAGGTACTACTGGTTCCCCAAATTTTTCAATTTCGACATTTTCACTATCATCTTTACCAATTGGAACACTATCATCAATAATATTAGGAATTAATAACATTCTTTTTCTAATTTCGGCCGCTAAATCTTCTTCTCTTTCTTCTAAAGCCTTAATTTCATCATTAATATTACCAACTTCAGCCTTTATTTTATCCGCTAAATCTTTTTTGCCTTCCCGCATAAGACTACCAATTTTGGCACTTACTTCATTTCTTTTACCTCTTAAGGTATCAGCTTTAACTTTACAATCCCGATATGTAATATCCAAATCATAAACTTCATCTACTAAAAATAATTTATCATCTTGAAATTTCTTTTTAATATTTTCTTTAACTAAATCACTATTTTCCCGTATTAATTTAATATCTATCATTTTTTTGTTCTCCTTTATGTATGTATTATAACATGAATTACCAGAAATATTAAGGCATTTCTTTCGTAATCCAAATCATTATTATATTTACTATATAATCTATTTCATCAGGCCTTAATTCCTTATTTGGAGCAATATGATGCCATTTGGCTAAACAGCCCCTACAACAAGTAGCTGTTGCATGTTGGGCAATAAAAACTGGATGTCCTCGCATAGGTGTTTGCTTTCCATCATTATAAATATTTTTAGGTGCTAATCTCTTCGTCACAAAATCATAAGCATGGCTTTTGATAACATCTAAACCCTTTGTCTTAATATATTCAATATCTTTTTCTTTTAAATGAAACCGACTCCTAAATGTCGATTTGCTAAGACGAGCCCAAATATCCATTTTAACTTACTTTTTCAAACCGATATTTTTGCTTTGTTACATTATCTTGCCTATTACTTACATCCGCATTAGCTAAAAAAATACTAATCGGACGAGCCCAAAGCGACGAACCATGTTCATAAATTACCATTATTTCTTCCGTTTCCGTATTTCTAGCTAAGGCTTTTACTTCAACAATATCGCCTTTAAAATGTTGCCATTTACTACCAACAGTTACTTCCTCATCTCTTATTTTACTAGTAACTGGACTCATTACCATACTTCCAATTGCTGAACTAGCAAAAGCATCTGGGGCTATTTTCTGTTCTGTTGCTTTAGCAGCAAAAATAGTTGGCGCATCACCTAAAGTTTTTACGCCATCAACATCATCATAAGTATTTAAAGAAATTTTAGCACTATCATCAGCTAATTTTTCAGCTTTTCTTCTAAACATTACTACTCACCTACTTTTAGTTTATCAAGAAAAAAAGAAAGGTGCAACTTACTTTTAAGATTCATCATCTACAAGACCAGGATAACCACTTATATAATAATTAAAAATATCATTAATTATTAAAATACATTTATTAAAACCTTCATTATCAATTAAATTTTTAGTTAAATATTTTTTTAAATCATTTTTAATTTCCCAATATAATTTTTCATATTCTTTCTTAGAAACATCTTTAATATTATTTATTTTTGGATTTAATATACTTATTTTGGTAAGTTCTAAAGCACATTTTTTATCAACTAAAGTTTCAATTTCTTCAAGTATTTCATAAGCGCTTAAGGCTAAAGTATAAATCTCACAATTTTCCTTTTGATTTAACTCGTACTTTTGAAAATAACTCTTTAATTCATTAATTGAATAATTAGAGATATTATTATCTTTTAAGGCTTTACAACAAGGCGAATCTAAAATAAAAGCTTTTATAGATATTTTATTTAAAGTAATACTTTTTTCTATTTGATATAAATCTTCTGAAGCATCCACTAATTGAGAGGCTTTAGTTAAAAATTGAAATATTTTATCATCTATTTTTAATTGTAAAGCATCAATATCATGATAAAAATTAGTAATTTCTAAATTAAAATTAGTTGACATAATTCTCCTATCTTAAAAGAGAAGCAGTTACTATAGCTAGCAAAATGCCTACTAAAACTGTACCAATAGTTACAATTAGAGCATTAGCAAAACCAGCATTATCATTTTTAACTCTTACCCGTTTTAAATTTTGACTTAAAGCCTTTTCCCGTTCTCTTTTTTCTTTTAAAACTTTATTTTTAGCTACTATTTCGGATGCTAAAGCCATTTCTTGAGGACTTCTTTGATCAAAACCTTTTAAATCTGATTTACTTGGAGTAAGTGGATTTGAGCTTTCTCTATGTTTCCCTAAATATGAATGGAGTTCATCTCTTGCTGTATCCGTCATACAAAGATTCTCGGGATTTAATCCAATTTGTGCAAATTCTTCCCTTGCTAAAGCACAAAGACTAGGCACAAAAGTTTTATCTATTTTAGGGATATTATTAGTTAAAGTTTGAGTTTTAGTGCGAAATTCATCCCAAACACAATTATTCATATATTCTTTGATAGTAGTATTTCCAATTTGCACATTGCCATTTTTTTCACACCAATTTTGAACACTTTTCTCAATAGCATTTGCTATAGCGATACATACATTTGATGTATAAGAATGTTTTACTACTTGAGTCTCAGAAGCATAACCTAGCCAATTATTTATTTTACCTACTAATTCAGATGGTTCATTACAATTTTGAATTAATTCAGGATGCTTTTTTTCTACTTCTAATAAAGTTTTTATCGTTTGATCTAAAAAAGGAGATGATGTATATAAAACAAAACTATCTTTAAATCCTTCTTCGGCTAAATATTCATCACCAATTTTTCCTTGAATTTTAAAATAAAATGGTATTCCTTTTTGTTTAAATTCTTCATAAATTTCTTTAGTTAAAGCAAATAAATTATCGGCTTTAGAATTTATATAAATTCTATGGCGCATTTCTTCATCAAGTATTTTTTGGCCACCTAATATATGCCAAGATTTGAAAGTAAAAAATCCAACTTGTTCTTTCAAAGGATTACTGGCATTGGGATTATTAGCTAATACATCTTTTTGAATCTCGCTAGCAAGAGCCATTCTATCACTTTCATTTATTTTACCCTTACTATTTGGATCTACTCTCATTTGTTTATAAATTAATTCATAAAGTTCACTAGTTCTTTTAAATTCCCGAGGATCAATAGTTAAATAACCTCTAATTATTTTTTTAATAAAATCATCAGTCGCGGGTAATTTAACCATTTCTTCTAAATTTTCTAGTTTATATTCCATATGTTTTCATCCCTTCTTAAGGATTTTTTTAACTAAATCATAGTTGCAATATTTTATTTATAACCTTAGTACCTTTGTAATTAAATTGTATCATAATTTCAAAACAAATCTTAATTGTTTAACTACTTATATCTTCATTTTTACAAAAAGTAGACAAAAAAAGAAACAAAATGACTTAATTTACTTTGTTTCCTTCCTATAATCTTCTAAAGCTTGTTTTAAACCTTTATATGGTAAAAGTGCACAATTCTTACGATTATTTTGTTTGTAAATATCTTCGTATACTATGGCCTCTTCTAAAATACTAGCATCATATTTTTCTTCATTAACCATTGCCTCAAAATTATGAATGTATTCTAGAGCTTCACTAACAGTTTTGCCAATTAAATTGGTAATCATAATTGAGGTTGAAGAAATACTAATAGCACATGCTTCTCCATCAAAAACAATATCTTCAATAATATTATTTTTAATTTTTAAATAAATATCTAAGTTATCAATACAAGAGGAATTACTAGTATTAAATTTTAGATACGAACTATCTTCCGTCCGTTTTCTATTTTTAGGATGGGTATAATGTTCCATAATTATTTCTCTTTTAATATTAGCATCCATTACAATCATCTCTTTTCTCTTTTATTATTTCTTTTTGGCAATTACAACATTTCTTCTTCGATTTTTTCTTTATCTTTTAATAGTTCAATTAAACTATCAATTTCGTTTTCCGTATTATAAAAATATAAGCTAACTCGCAGACTATTAGTAACACCAGTGGCATTTTTTACGAGTTTCGCACAATGGTTCCCGGCTCTAACACAAATATTATATTTATTTAAATAATAAGCTACATCTTGAGAGAAAATACCTTCTACATTAAAGGATACAATTCCTGAATCCGCTTCAATATTTAATATATCAATATGGGGAAGCTTAACTAATTTTTCAATTAAATATTCTCTTAGTTCGCATTCGCGATCCCGTACTCTATCCATCCCGATACTATTTAGATAATCGATGGCTGCACCTAAACCAATAACACCGGCGATATTGGGCGTACCCGCTTCTAATCTCGTTGGTAAATCTTTTAATATAACGGCATTTTCATTATCAAAAGATTCGTTCATACCACCGCCTAGATTAACGGGTTCCATATTTTCAAGCAATTCTTTTTTGCCATAAAGAACACCAACACCCGTTGGTCCTAGCATCTTATGAGCTGAAAAAGCTAAAAAGTCGACATCTAAATCTTGAACATCAGTTGGCATATGGGCAACACTTTGAGCTCCATCGCAAACTACAAAAATATTATTTTCATGTGCCAACCGCGTTATTTCTTTAATGGGTCTTACATCGCCAATAACATTAGTAATAGCTGCAAGCGAAATAACCTTCGTATTAGGTGTTATAACTTTTTTCACATTTTCTATAGTTACATGATAATTATCATCTAAAGGAATGTACTTAATAACACACCCCTTTTCGCGAGCTAATCTAAACCAAGGTAAGACATTGGAGGCATGTTCACTAGTTGTAATAACAATTTCGTCCCCTGCCTCTAGAAGTGGTGCAAAAAATCCGGTTGCTATTTGATTTAGACTATCCGTTGCTCCCGAGGTAAAAATAACTTCACTTTTGTCTTTCGCATTAATAAAGTTTACCACTTTTTCTCGGGCATTTTCATATTCTAAATCTACTTTATACGAAATATCATAATCTCCCCGATGGGCATTAGCACTATAAGTTTCATAATATTCATTCATTTTAGCTAGTACTTGTTTAGGTTTAAAACTAGTAGCTCCATTATCAAAATATATTAAATCACTATTTAACATAGGAAAATCTTCTCTATTCATCCCTACCACCCCCAAAAAAAATAGTTTTATATTCTTGAAATATGCTTTCAATAAAGCCTTTTAAAATAATTTCTCGTGATTTCTCTTCACTAATACCTCGTGATTCTAAATAAAATAAATCTTGCTTACTAATACTGCCAATTGTTACAAAATGATTAGCAACAATATCATGCGTATTTATTTCCATATCCGGCATAATGGTTATTTTACCACCATTATTTATTCCTTTAATGTCTTCCACAACATTATTGTTTTGAGTATCCTTACTCGCAATAGCTAAAACATTAATAGTTACATTTTTAAGATCCGCAATACATCTTAATTTAATATTACTCGTATTGTTATTACCGGTTATAATATTTTTAAATTCAATAGTCGTTGCATCTTTAGTAGTAAATGCCTCATAATAATTAAGAGTCGTATTATTACTTTGATTAATAGTTACTTTATTATCTTTATTTTTGTATTTACTATAGATATATAAATCGAGACTACTATTATCATTTAAAGTTATATCTAAATTCAGAGTTTCTTTATTTGGTATAATAATTACGCATTTACCATTACAAATTAAATGCAAGGAATCCCCTTTTAAATCTAAAATATTTAAAGCATCAGTGATGGCTAATTCTTGATTAGCTACTAATAGTTTATTCATTATTTCCAAGCCCACTTATATTAAATGCCTTAAAACCTTCATCTTCTATTTTTTCGGCTAAAGATTTATCACCGGAAGCCACAATTTCACCTTTTTTCATAATATAGACATATTTAGGTTCAAGTAATTCTAGTAATTTATTATGATGCGTAATAATTAAAATAGTTGGTTTATATTTTTGATAATATTCTCCAATGGATTCAGCAACAATTTTTAAAGCATCAACATCTAAGCCAGAATCCATTTCATCTAATAAAATAAATGAAGGTTCTAACATCCATAAATGTAAAAGTTCATTTTTCTTGCGTTCGCCCCCACTCATACCAACATTTACTTCCCGATGAATAAAATCATGGCTTAAAGCTAATTTATCACATATTTCTTCCATTTTTTGATTAAATTTAAAAATATTAATGGGACTGTTGGATTTTTCCGATAATGCGGTTCTAAGCATTTCGGCATTACTAACCCCTTCAATGGCAATCGGACTTTGACTTAGCATAAATACACCTTCTCGAGCAATTTCCGTCGTATTTAATTTTACTAAATCTTTACCATTAAATAGAATTTCACCTGAAGTTACTTCATATTCGGGATCATGCATAATAACCCGACATAAAGTACTTTTACCAGTTCCATTTTGCCCCATCAAAGCATGAATTTCGCACGTTGCTAAATCTAAATTCAAATTATTTATAATAATTTTATCATTTACTTTAACTGTTAGATTTTTAATTTGTAACATAAAAAATCACCTATGAGTATTTTAACATAAGTGATTTACTTTTTAAAGATTATCCTTGTAAAACTTCTAAATGTTCTTTTGTCAAAACATTATTTTTAAGAAACCATTCTTCATTATTTACACCATCTATTACACTAGTTATTGTTACTTTTAAGGCAGGATTAATATTACTAAACATATTCTCATAACTAGTTAATTGAGTAAATTTTGCATTAGTCATATTTAAAGTTGTTAAATTTAGCGTGTTAGAAAACATATATTTCATATCAATTACTTGCGATGTATCCCAATTACTTAAATTTAATGTACTTAATTTTGTATTATAAAACATATAGCTCATATTGGTAACATTGCTAGTTTTAAAATCTTCTATTCCTTGAATTTCTGTTAAGTTTGTCATATTATAAAACATACCTTGCATATCAGTTACTTGCGATGTATCCCAGGTGCTTAAATCTAATGTACTTAATGCTGTACCATTAAATATATTATGCATATTTGTAACATTGTTTGTTTTGAAATCTTCTATTCCTTGGATTTCTGTTAAATTTGGCATATTAGCAAACATACTATCCATATTAGTAACTTGTGATATATTCCAGTTAGTTAAATCTAATGTACTTATTGCTATATCATAAAACATATAACTCATATTTGTAACTTTGCTGGTTTTAAATTCTTCTATCCCCTTTATTTCTGTTAAATTTGGTATAGAAGCAAACATGCGATCCATATTAGTAACTTGTGATGTATCCCATTCTCTTAAATCCAATGTAACTAAAGTGGAAAGGCAAAACATATAGGACATATCAGTTACTTTAGAAACATTCCATTTGTTCAAGTTTAATGTGCTTAATTTTGTATTATAAAACATATAACTCATATTTGTAACTTTGCTGGTTTTAAATTCTTCTATCCCCTTTATTTCTGTTAAATTTGGTATAGAAGCAAACATGCGATCCATATTAGTAACTTGTGATGTATCCCATTCTCTTAAATCCAATGTAACTAAAGTGGAAAGGCAAAACATATAGGACATATCAGTTACTTTAGAAACATTCCATTTGTTCAAGTTTAATGTGCTTAATTTTGTATTATAAAACATACCATGCATATTTGTAACATTTTCGGTTTTAAAATTTTCTATTCCTTGGATTTTTGTTAAATTTGGCATATTAGCAAACATACTATCCATACTGGTTACTTGAGTTGTATTCCAAGTGCTTAAATTCAGTACACTTAAAGCAGTATTACTAAAAATATAACCCATATTAGTAACATTTTCAGTTTTAAAATTTTCTATTCCTTGGATTTCTGTTAAGTTTGGCATATTAGCAAACATAGCATACATATCAGTTACTTGAGATGTATCCCAGGTGCTTAAATCTAATGTTGTTACACTAGTATTATTAAATAAAAATCCCATTTCTTTAACATTTTTTGTTTTAAAATTTTCTATTCCTTGAATTTCTGTTAAGTTTGTCATTTCAGCAAACATAGCATACATATTTGTTACTTGAGTTGTGTCCCAGGTGCTTAAATCTAAAACATCTATCTTTGTATTATAAAACATAAAGGCCATATTTGTTACATTTAAAGTGTCTATTTTTTCTAATCCATCTATTGTTTCTAAATTCTTCATATTGCAAAATGCATAGGCAAGGCTTTTGGCCTTCAGTTCACCCTCATAACCAATATATAAATCATATGGAGCCACTTCATCTTCATTAGCTTGAACTAACCATCCCATTATTGATCCATCACTATTACTAGACAAATCCCAGTTCGCTATTTTATTTAAAGTTTCTTCTTCTGCTATATAATCTACTATATGAACATTCTTTATTTGTTCTCTATATCCTTTTTCTTCTAATGATGTTTCTCGATAAAAAGCATAATCCTTATTTCCTAAATTTAGATAATTTATTTTTTGGGTTTGAATTGACAATTCAGCATCAAATTGTTTATCTGTATTAGCAATTTGGTCATTTTCTAAATTTAAAAATATTATGGATATTTCCCATACATCTTCGGTTTTACCACCAGTTTCTTCAGTTGCATCTATTGCTTTATCACTAGCTATTTTTATAAAATTTTTACTAGTTGTTATATCAAAGGCTGTTACTGGTTCTTCTTCATCTTTTACTTGAACTGTTGTTGTAGAAAGTCCTCCTAATTTATCTAAATACTTACCATTTTCTTTTACTACCATTACAAGTTCGGGTGTGCTTTCTTCTTCATTGGTATAAACAAAATTGTTTTCATTAATATTTAAATATAAATTATAAGTATATGATGCAGTGTAATTATAGTTATTGGCGATTAGACTTGCTGTTGCTTTTACACCATCACCAATATTATTGCCACCTTGAACAAAATTTTTTTGATTGGCTTCTATTACGATTTCCGTATTTTCATTTTCTCCATCTTTATTATGGTTGTCCACTATTTTTTTAGCTTCGTCACCTATATTTAAATCTTCCATTCGAAAGGTGAAATTATCAGTTGTTCCTGCGGTAGCATTAATATCAAATGATTCACTACCATTTGTTTGAACTTGAAAGAAGGCATAAGCAGCCCCAAGTATTACTATTAATAGAGCTAATACCCCAATTGTTAATAAGATTAGACTTTTTCTTTTATTTACCTCTTTCATGTTATTACCTCTTCTTATTTATTTTGTAAAAAAATCACATATTTTATTCTTATAGATATTATACATCTATATAGGTGTTACGACAATATGTGGTATAAATACTTTACACCTACTTTTCTCCCTAATTATATATATATATATATATATTCAATGCCTAAAATGAAATTTGACGGAAAGTAGACAAAAGAAAAAACATGTATTATAATAAAAATGTAAATGTTACCAGCAAGGTAGCGTCTACAGGTTTTTGGAGACGTTCCTACTTAGGATCGTCTTTTTTATTACTCTTTAAAATAAGTAACAAAACAACCAATTGCAAAAAATAAATTTCTGCCATCAGCAACCACCTTCTTTCAGATTCTAGAACTCATAGTAATGAGTTAACCAAAACCCCCCGAGAAAATAGTAGACGCATCCATTTCTGGTAACAAGTTTTTATTATAAATTAGAGCAAATAAATAAGCAAAATAATTCGTTCGTCAAAGTTCGACATTATTTTGCTTTTATTTTTATTGGACTATTGTTTTTAGTTTAATAGCTTTCTTTCTTTTTTGAAAATGGAAGAAAAGATAAAAAATACCACTTACAACTACTAATAAATAGAAATTAAAGAATCGTAGCATTAACATTCCTGATAAGGCTAATGATGAGCCATACAATAATTCATTTACGATTAAAAGCAAACCTTCATTAACCATAACGCCTCCTGGCGTTGGTGTTAAATCGGCACCTAAAGTAACACAGATTTGAAAAGCCATTACTAAAGGCCAACTATAAGTATTAAAACCAAAGGCACGATATATCATATAACTCATTAATAGTAAACTAAATCTTTGTAAAATCATAAGACTTAAAGTTTCCATAACTAATCTTTTATTACTTTTAGTAATGGCTGCACAAAATTGATATTCTTTTAAAGCTTTTTTAAGTTTGTTTTTTAATTCTTGTTTTTTCTTAAATATTTTAAAATGATCAATAAACCAAAAAGATACTTTTAAAATAACTTTAACCGCGGTTTTAGAATAAATAACGGCAGCAAATCCTATTATAACCATGATGGTGGTAATAAAGCCTAAAATAACTAACCAATTATAAACGGGATTTAGAGTAAATAAAGTTTTATTAAAAATAAGGAGAAATATGGTTGCTAAAAAGATTAAAGCAATTCGATTAAACATTGAAGAAAATAAAACAACCACGCTACTAGTTTGATAAGGTATTTTATCTTTTTTCATCTCAAGCATTTGAATGGGTTGACCTCCAATATAACTGGGAGTTATCGCCGAAAAATAAATTTCCGTGAAATAATAACCTAAAGCTTGATATAAATTTATTTTCATTCCTAGATAATACAACAATCTCTTAATTACGAGACTTCCTAATAAAACATAAGTTATAACTAAAAAACTAGTTAAAACCAGATATAAAGGATTCATTCCTTTAATCGAGTTAATAAGCAAATTAAAATCGCACTCTTTAAAAACAAAAAAGTATGTTAACCCAAATAAAACTAGAAAAATAAATGCCGAAATAAAATATTTTTTCATAAACCCCTTAATATCTATTAATTATTATGCTTTTCTTTTACTAATTTTAAACCTCTATTATTGACTCCTTTAATTGAATCTAAAGTTAAAGTTTGGTTGGCATCAATAATTAAATCTCCAAGCATTTCAGCTTGTTTTTCATCATTAAAATAAACCTCTATTTTTAAGCCTAAATCTTCTTGTAAAGCCTTAGTAAAAGAAAATGTTGCTTCTATTCCTTCTAATTTACAAAAGTATATTGCTTGCGAAAAAAGGGAATAAACAACACTCATTTCGGCTTCAGGTCCCCAGAAAGAAATTTGATTTGCTTCAATACCAAAATTAGTTATTTCAACACTTTTAGGAATAATTACTTCCTTTTCTTTCTTTTCTGCTTGGGGCTTTTCAACCATACCATAAATTTCTAAATATTTTTCCATACTTACCAAAACTCTCCTAACTTCTTTTATCTTATCAAATACTTACTTTTACTGTCAATCAATAAGTGATAAACTAACCCGATTTTTATCTTTATCGATTTCATAAACTGAGGCCGTAATTATATCGCCTACTTTTAAAATCTCACTTGGATGTTTAACAAAATTTTTACTGAGTTTTGATATATGAATTAGGGCATCATCATGCAAACCAATATCAACAAAAGCACCAAAGGAAGTAACATTACGTACCGTTCCTTCTAGAGATTCCCCTACTTGTAAATCATCAATGGTTAAGATATCGCTTCGTAAAGTCATTTGTTTTACCTCATCTCTAGGATCAATTATACCACTGCTTAAATTTTCTTTTAGCATTACTACTTTTTCACTACTTAAATTATATTTTTCCATCAGAGTATGATTATCTAACTTGGCTAAATCGAATGTCATTTTCTCGGTTCCAACTTCTTTCAAATCTAAATTATAATCTTTAGCTATTTGTTCTACTAAAGCATAATCTTCAGGGTGAATATTTGTTTTATCTAATGGATTAGTACCATTTAAAATTCTTAAGAAACCGGCCGCTTGTTCAAAGGTAAAATCATCCATGCCACTTACCTTTTTTAAATCTTCCCGACTTTTAAATAAACCTTTTTTCTTTTTATATTCCATAATTTTTGTAATTATTTTTTTATTTAAACCCGAAACATAATTAAGAAGAGCTTCACTAGCATTATTTAAATTAACTCCAACTTCGTTAACAATTTTACTTACGACAAATGAAAGTTCATCATCTAATTCTTTTGGTTTTAAATCATGTTGATATAGACCTACCCCAATACTTTTAGGATCTATTTTTACAAGTTCCGATAAAGTATCTTGAAGGCGTCTACCAATACTTACGGCACTTCTTTGTTCAACCGAATAATCCGGAAACTCTTTCTTGGCTAAAGGGGAAGCCGAATAAACAGAAGCCCCTGCTTCACTTACGATTACAAATTTAACATCTAATTTATATTTTTTAATAAGGGATGCGACAAACGCTTCACTTTCTCTTGATGCTGTACCATTACCAATAGCAATAATTTTAACATCATATTTTTTAATTAAATTTAGCATTATTTGTTCGGCTTCTGTCACTAAATTTTTGGGTTCATGTGGATAAATTACGCCAATTTCTAGAACCTCACCACTTGGTGATAACACGGCAAGTTTACAACCTGTTCTAAAGGCTGGGTCAAAACCTAAAACTACACTTTCTTTAATTGGGGGTGTTAAAAGTAAATTTTCTAAATTATTACCAAACTCATTAATTCCAAATTCACTAGCTTTATCATAAAGTTCCGCCTTAATATCTCGTTCTAAAGAAGGTTCCATAAGTCTTTTCCAAGCATCTAAAATAAATTCTTCCGCCTTTGTTTTTAAAGGAAACTCATGACCTTTAATTACTTCTTTATTTAAATAATCCAAAATATTTTTACTATCAACACTTAAACTATAAGTAATAACTTTTTCTTTATCAGCTCTGTTTAAAGCTAAAGTTTGATGCGGTTTAATCCAAGAAATCTTTTGTTCAAAATTATAATAAATTTCATAAACTTTATTTTCATCCTTGGCATCTTTTTTTAACTTTCCTTTAACTAAACCATTTCTAAAGTAATAATTTCGACACCATTTCCGATACTTCGGATTATCACTTATCCAATCCGCAATAATGTATCCAGCATTGGTAATTGCTTCATCCACCGTTTTAACTTTATCATTTAGATAAGGTTTAGCAAGTTCCTCCGCACTTTTACTTGGAAAACTCATTATTATTTTAGCTAAAGGTTCTAAGCCTAATTTTATTGCTTCCGTTCCCTTAGTTTTACGCTTTTCTTTATATGGCAAATATACATCTTCAACTTCACTTAGTTTTTCGCACGCCTTTATTGCTTTTTGTAATTCATCAGTCATCATGCCTTTTTCGGTGATTAATCTGATAACATCATTTTTTCTGGTTTCTAAATTAACAGTATAATTATATTCCGTTTCTATTTTTCTTAATTCATCTTCATTTAAAGAACCAGTTACCTCTTTTCGGTATCTTGCCATAAAAGGAATAGTTGCCCCATCCTGTAACATATTAACAACATTCTTAACTTGATATTCCTTTAAATTTAATTTTTCACTTACTTTTTTGATTAATTCATCCATTTGTAATCCATCCTTCTACTACTAAGTATAACACTTTACTTGCTATTTTTAAAACAACTTTCTTCATGATCATTAATAATTCCAATAGCTTGTAAATAAGCATAAATAATGGTAGAGCCCACGAAAGACATACCCTTAGATTTTAAATCATGACTTATAGTATCTGACAAAGTATTTTTAGTTTGATATACACCATTTAATACTTTATTATTCGTATAAGACCAAATATAATTACTAAATGTTCCATAGTTTTTTTGAATATCCATAAAAACTTTGGCATTATTAATTATCGCTTCAATTTTTCTTCGATTACGTATAATTCCTTTGTTTTGCATTAATTCATTTATTTTAATTTCATCATATTTGATAATTTTATTTAAATCAAAATTATCAAATGCTTCCCTCATATTTTCTCGTTTTTTAAGAATAGTTTCCCATGTTAAACCGGCTTGCATTATTTCAAGGACTAATAATTCAAATAATTCTTTATCTTCGTATTTAGGAACTCCCCATTCATTATCATGATATTCAATATATTTTTCATTATTTAAATTAACCCAACTACATCTTTTCATTTATGAGTTTCTCCGTAATATTTTCGCTCCATTAAATTCGAAGCAATAAAATCTAGTTCTTCATATTCTTCGTCTAATAAATCAAAGCTATCATTTAAAAATTGATCAATTAGAAAAAGTACTTCATCTGTTGAAGTACAGTGACTAACCTCAATACCATATTTAGCTAAAGTATTAATTTCACTTTCTTTAATTAATATTTTTCCTATTTCTTTTAATTCATCCATATTTTTATTTTAGCAAAAGAGAAGAGGAAAAGCCATCTTTTTTTCTTATTATATAATTTTATATTTTACTCTCTAAGTTGGTCCTTACCATGTAATCCGATATGGGTTTGTTTCTGTTCCATCGCCTGAAGCTATTTTAGTGCTAGACTTCAGATAGAAACAAGGGCGAACTGCACTGTCGTCGTTGTACACACCGCTGTAGCCCACGAATCCGGCATTGGTGCCGATATCTAACGCAATGTTCGAAGTACCGGCAGCACGCGTAATTGTCCATTCGTCTGTACCATTATTCATATACATCCAGTCGTTGTCTGTTACATCTTTATTACTATAACCATTATCATTATCATATTCTAATTTTCTTGTCCATGCTTCTTTATATGCCGCATATCCATAGTCACTTGCATACATTAATCCTATCTTCGCTTTATATGTTTTATCTATTTCTTCTTTATATCCTCCTTCTGTTCTGCCATCTGGCTCTTTTATTTCATTTTTATATGCTGTGGTAACTGGCTGACTTGCTATATTACCATATGTATTTCCTACTGTTATCCATTCATGGTCTGCTATTTGCTCTACTATTCCTGCTTTTCTTCCTTCTGTGGTACTTAAATATGTTATGAAATTTGTATTTAAATTTATGGTATTTAAGTTACTTTCTCTCCATAAATTTGTATTTGAACTTGAATCTATTCCTTTGCTAGTATTCCAGTAATATTTATTTTCGCTATCAACTTTATATGCTCCATCTTCTCCTAATTGAGTTGATATTGCTGGTTCTGCTTTGATTAATTTTATTTCATAGTCATTATATTTATTTTTAAATAGTCCTATGATTCTATATAAATCTTCTGTTTCACATGATATGAAGGCATCTCCTGTTACTGTTTGATTATCTAAGCATACATAGTTATTTACACTACCTGTTGCCCTACTATATCTATAGGAATAGTCTCCAGCCTCTTGGTCACTTCCACTATCTGTTGATATTCCATCATGAAGAAATAATGTTTTTGTTTTTCCATCTTTTGTATCATCTGCTAATAATTTTGTAATATTATTTTGATATGTTGGGACATATTCTTCTTTTTGGATTACTACTTTTCCACTTACTTGTTTTCCCGTATTCATTTCTTGGCCCGTTGGTAAATTTATAAATGTTAGTGTTATTTCCCATTCATCTTCTTTGGGATCTGGTTGAATTCCATCTTCTGGTGCCGTTACTGCTATTGGTTCATTACTTGCTATCTTTATTATTCCACCTTTTTCCGTTATATCATATCCACTTATTGTTTTTGTTTGTTCTCCTGTTTCATCATTATATTTTATTTTTATTTCTTCTTTATATTCTGATTCTAAACCTGTTATATCTTTAACTTCTACATTATTCTTTTTGACTGTTAGTATTAATTCTGGTATTCCTTCTGTATATGTTTCCTTTTCTTCAGAACTTAATGGTGCAAGTTTTACATCTCCATCTCCATTCTTATAACTTGAATACTCTAATTCATTTGTATCTATATGTAAGTATACATTATAAGTTTCGTTTGCTTCTCTTGTTGTACTATTGGCTTTTAATACTGCTTTAGCTTTTACTCCATCTGCTATACTTTCTGCATTTTCTTTAAAATTTTCTGCTGTTGCATTTATTGTTATTGGCGTTAAATCAAGAGTTCCTAGTTTTGAATCATTATCAATGATATAATTTCCTGTATCAGTTGCATCTTTATCATCCATAATAAATGTTAAGGAATCTGTTGTTCCTGCAGTAGCATTAATATTGAAGTCTTCGCTACCATTTGTTTGAGCTTGGAAGTAAGCATATGTTGCTCCTGCTACTACTATTAACAATGTTAATACTCCTACTGCCATTAATATAAAACTTTTTCTTTTATTTTGGTCTTCTTTCATCTTTTTTTCCTCCATCAAATACCCTGTATTCTCCCTAATTATATATATATATATATATATTCAAGGGGTAATTGCAAATTTTACAGAAAGTAGACAAAAAAGTGTTTTATTTTAAGACATTTAGAATAGAAGAAATCATTTCAATATTATCCATGACATTAACTAATTTATCACTAGTTCGTTCTTTACTTTCATTTCCCGGGCAAAATTATCAAAATTTTTATACCCCCGATTTAATTCTTTAAAATACCAAGAATTTTCTTTTAAGTATAAAAATTCTTTTTCATTATTTCTAAATGCTATAATATTGGCTAGTTGCATTTTAATCCTCGAAAAATTTATTTAATGGTCTGGGCGCTACTGGTCCTTTAGCGAGACTCGCGGCACTCGTTGCAACCTCACTACTTTTTTTCGTAGTAAAATCTTGAACTAAATCTAAAGCCTTTTGAGCCGTATTAATATGATTTTTAATTGAATCCATATCCACATTTTTAACCATATTAGTTATTTTATTAATACCTTCAGCAATATTCACATTTGAAGCTCTATTTTCCGCATATTTTTGCCAAATAGCTTCATCTGTTCCATATATATCATATAATTCATAAAATTTTTGCCAAGTCATTTCACCATTTTCCACATATGTGGCAAGATTTGGTTTACTTTTAACAAAATCTTTAAATTCATCCTTTTTGCTCATTAAAAAATCACCTAATATAATTTATGTTTTAATTAGGTGATTTTTCCTATATTTTAAAGTTTTCTGTAAAATCAGCAAATGTCATTTGTTCTTCTCGTGGTTCTTCTTTGGGAATGTTTTCTTCTTTAATAGGAGTACTTTTTAAATCAATTAATTCTTTTTTCAAAGTAACTAATTCATATTTTTTCTTGCCTAACGCACTACCAGTACTAGCTAGATCCATAATTGGTAAATCACTATTTTTAAGTTCGACTAAATTTAAATCATTTTTAAAAATATTAATATCTTTACTATTCGTGAGATAAGCACTAACTAATTTATAATCTTTAGTCTTAGCTTTTTTAAATAACATATTACCTTTTTTCGCCCGAGATATTGTAACTAAATCTGTGAGTTTTAATCTTTTACCAGTACTTAGGTTAGTAAATATATTTAGGTATTCGCTTGAATCACTAATAGTTGATGCATAAATTACAAAATCATCTTTTAAATTAATACCTTTTACTCCACTGGCTTTTGAACCCACGACTGGAATTTCATTTGTTAAATATCTTAAGTAAAAACCATTATGGGTTACCCATATAACTTCATCTTTAGCCATGGCTACATTAATAACTTCATCATTATCTTTTAATTTAAAAGCGGTTATAGGTTTATTATAACGAGTTACTTCTAAACTTTTTAATGGTACTTGTTTAACCATTCCCTTTTTCGTAAATAAGACAATATTTTGATCCTTTTCTTTTAATATCAGACTCGCAATTATTTTTTCTTCTTCCTTAATCATAACTACATTACTAATATGTTTACCAAGTTCTTTCCATTTACATTCATTTAATTTATGAACCGGAACATATAAATAATTACCTTTATTAGTAAATAATAATAATGTATCTAAAGTACTACAACTAAATTTATTAGTAATAAAGTCACCTGGTTTTAAAGTAGTTTCTTCGGTTGACGTTTTATAACTTTTTAAACTTACCCGTTTAACATAACCTTCATTTGTAACTACCACGACAACATTTTCATCACTAATCATTTCTTTCATATCAACTTTAATTTCGGTAATTTCATCTTTAATTTGGGTTTTTCTGGGAACAGCATAATTTTTCTTAATTTCTCGAAGTTCATTTTTCATGACATTTTTTAATTTTTCTTCATCATTTAAAATTTCTTCACAAGCTGCGATTTTTTGTTTTAAACTTTCCGCTTCTTCTTCTAAAATAACAATATCCGTATTAGATAAACGATATAATTGTAAAGTAACAATAGCTTCTGCTTGATCCATCGTAAAACTAAATTTTTTAACTAAATTTTCTTTTGATTCTTGCTTATTTTTACTGGCTCTAATTGTTTTAATAACATCATCTAATATCGATATTGCTTTAATTAAGCCTTCCACAATATGGTAACGTAACTTATAAGTTTTAAGTTCAAATTCAGTTCTTTTTAGTATAACCTCTTTATCATGAACAATGTAAGCATCAAGTATATCTAAAATTCCCATTGTTTTAGGAGTTCTATTTACAATTGCTACCATATTATAGTTATAAGAAATTTGTAAATCGGTATTTTTAAGTAAATAATTTAAAATTAATTCTTGATTAGCACCAGTTTTTAAATCAATAGCAATTCGCAAACCTTCTCTATCAGTTTCATCTCTTACTTCCGCGATACCATCAATTTTTTTATCAATTCTAAGACTATCAATTTTAGCTACTAATTGTTGTTTATTAACTTCAAAAGGTACTTCATCAATAATAATTTGATTTTTACCTTTTTCTTTATTAAATCGGTATTTGCTTCGAACAACTACCCGACCCCGACCAGTAGTAAAAGCATCAATTATGCCTTGCTTACCTTCAACAATACCCCCAGTAGGAAAATCTGGGCCTTTAACAATTTCTAAAATAGTATCTAGCCGTGAGTTAGGTGAATCAATTCTTTTGATGGTTGCATCAATTATTTCACCTAGGTTATGAGGTGGAATATTAGTAGCATACCCCGCGGAAATACCATTACAACCATTAACAAGTAAATTTGGAAACTTTGCAGGTAACACGGTTGGTTCTAAGAATCTATCATCAAAGTTTGGGGCCCAATTAACCGTTTCTTTATCTAAATCTTTTAATAATTCTTCACTAATTTTTGAAAGACGAGCTTCCGTATACCGATAAGCCGCGGGCCCATCACCATCCATGGAACCATTATTCCCATGGACATCAATTAAAATGGTATTTTGTTTCCACCATTGACTCATCCTGATCATGGCATCATAAACGCTCGAGTCTCCATGAGGGTGGAATTTACCTAAAACGCCACCTACTGTATACGCACATTTAATATAATTTTTATCATAAGTATTATGCTCATCATACATGTAATATAAAATTCTTCTTTGCACCGGTTTTAAACCATCACGAACATCTGGAATGGCTCGGTCTAATATTATTTCTTTAGCGTATTTACCAAAACGGTCACCCATAATGTATTCTAATGCATAATCTTCAATTCTTTTTAAAACATTTTCCATAATTTACCCCCATTAAACCCGATAGTCGTCTTCCATAGTAAATTCGACATTTTCATTAATCCAGTCTTTCCGAGGTTCAACTTTATCCCCCATCAAAACACTAACTCGTTTTTCAGCTAAAGATGCATCATTAATGTTAATACGAATTAAACTTCTAGTATCGGGATTCATTGTGGTTTCCCAAAGTTGTTCAGGATTCATTTCTCCTAAACCTTTGTATCTTTGAATAGTACATTTACCTGGATTATTATTTTTAATTTCGGCTAATTCTTCGTCAGTATAAGCATAAAATCTTTTTTTACCATAATCTAATTTATATAATGGTGGCATAGCTAAATACAACTTACCTTCTTCAATAAGTCCTCGCATATACCGATAAAAGAAAGTTAAAAGTAAAACTTGAATATGGGCTCCATCGACATCGGCATCGGTCATAATAATTACTTTATCATAGTTTGATTCACTGGCATCAAAACTTTGTCCAACACCTGCACCTACGGTATGGATAATCGTATTAATTTCTTCATTTTTAAGGAGTTCATCAAGACTAGCTTTTTCGCCATTGATAACTTTACCACGCAAAGGCAAAATAGCTTGGAATTTTCGATCTCTTCCTCCTTTAGCGGACCCACCCGCAGAATTTCCTTCGACTAAGAAAAGTTCATTGATTTTAGGATTTTTACTTTGGGCAGGAGCAAGTTTCCCACTTAAATTCTTTTCAATCTTACTTTTATTTTTTCCATTTCGGGCTTCCTCGCGAGCCTTACGCGCCGCTTCTCTTGCCACTTTACTTTTCATGGCTTTATCTAAAATAGTTAAAGCTACTTCTTTATTTTCTTCTAAGAAAAATTTAATTGATTCATAAGTTATACTTTCCGTAACACTTCTTGCAATAGGAGTCCCGAGTTTTCCTTTGGTTTGACCTTCAAATTGCAATAGTTCTTCAGGTATTTTTAAAGAAATAACCGCAGTCAAACCTTCTCTTACATCCGCGCCATCTAAAGAAGTATCCTTACCTTTAAATAAATTATTATTTTTAGCATAATCGTTGAAAGCTTTCGTGATTCCCGTTTTAAATCCCACTTCATGGGAACCACCATCAACAGTTTTAACATTATTAACAAATGATAAAATTGATTCATTATAAGTATTAGTATATTGCAAGGCAATTGCTACCTCAATTTTTTCTTTGGTATTCGTAAAATTAATAACTTTATGCAATGTTTCTTTATCTTCATTCATGTATTCGACAAAAGAAGTTAACCCGTTTTCATAATGATATTTTTCCGCCTTTTGGTCAGCTTCATCAATTACTTCAATCGTTAAGCCATTTTGTAAAAAAGCGGTTTCTTGCATTCTTTCCGCGATAGTCGTAAACGAAAAATTACAATTTTTAAATATTTCAGAATCAGGTAAAAATTTAACAATTGTTCCCGTTTTATTACTTTTCCCTATGACTTTAAGAGGAGTCTTTACTTTACCCCCGTTTTCAAATTCAATCATCCAAATTTTGCCATCACGATAGCTTACTACTTGCATGTATTTACTTAAAGCATTAACTACTGATGCTCCAACGCCATGAAGACCACCGGAAACTTTATAGCCATCTTCCGTAAATTTACCACCGGCATGCAAAATGGTATAAATAACTTCAATCGCACTTTTACCAGATTCATGCATTCCGGTAGGAACTCCTCGGCCATTATCGGCGACAGTCACTGAACCATCTTTATTTATAATTACTTTGATATGGTTACCATAACCATTAATAACCTCATCAATTGAGTTATCGACAATTTCCCAAACTAAATGATGCATACCTCTTTTATCAGTTGAACCAATATACATCCCAGGCCGTTTACGAACTGCCTCTAAACCTTCTAAGATTTTAATTGATGTCTCATCATATTTTGCCATTTATTCTCACCATAACAATTATACCAATAAAAAAGGGAAAAAAGCAACTTTTATCCCTTTTTTTAACAATTTATTGGCATATATTTTAAGCATTCCAAGATAACCGATATGGGTTTCCAGATGTACCATCGCCTGAGGCAATTTCTGTGCTAGATGAGAGATAGAAGGATAACCGCACGGGAGTGTCGAGTCCATATACATAGCGATAGTTGATGCTACCATCGTTGTTCACAATAAACGCACCTTTTGAATCGTCAGCATAACGCGTAATTGTCCATTCAGCTAATCCCATATACATCCAGTTGTTAGCAATTATGTCTGCATTATTATAACCATTTCCATTACTATCATATCCTATTTTTGTTGTCCACGCATCTTTATATGCTGCATATCCATAATCACTTACATACATTAATCCTATCTTGGCTCTATATGTCTTATCTGTTACATCGCTATATCCTGTATATGAGCCGCCATTTGGTTCATTTATTTCATTTTTATAGGTTTCTTTTACATTTACATCATATATTTTTGAAGTTGTATTTCCTGCTGTTATCCAATCGTGGTCTGATATTTGGGCCAATATTCCTGTTTTTATTCCTTCTATTTTTAAATATGTATTTAGATAATATCCATTTAAATTTACTTTATTTAAGTTACTACCTTTCCATAAATTTGTAAGATTTTCATTATAGGTTATCCCATTACTAGAATCCCAGGAATAATTATTTCCGCTACCAGAGTATGCTCCATCTTTTCCTAATTGAGTTGATGTCGCGGGGTCAGCTTTGATTAATTTCATTTCATAGTCATCAAATTTATTTTTAAATAGTCCTATTATTCTATATAAATCTTCATTTGATGTGCATTCTTTTTGATCATCTCCTGTTACTGTTTGATTATCTAAGCATACATAGTTATTTACACTACCTGTTGCCCCGCTATATCTATAGGAATAGTCTCCTGCCTCTTGGTCACTTCCACTATCTGTTGATATTCCGTCATGAAGAAATAATGTTTTTGTTTTTCCATCTTTTGTATCATCCGCTAATAATTTATCGATATTCTTTTGATATGTTGGGACATATTCTTCTTTTTGGATTATTACTTTTCCACTTACTTGTTTTCCTGTATTCATTTCTTGGTCTGTTGGTAAATTTATAAATGTTATTGTTATTTCCCATGTATCTTCTGTTGGTTGTGGTTGACTTCCATCTTCTGGTGCTGTTACTGCTATAGTCCCGGTTTTATCATTGCTTAGTTTTATTATTCCTCCTTTTTCTGTTATATCATACCCATTTATTGTTTTTTTTTGATTCGTTGAGCCATCATTATATTTTATTTCTATTCCTTCTTGATAGTATGATTTTAAATCTTCTATATCTGTAACTTCATCACCATCCTTTTTAACTGTTAGTATTAATTCTGGTACTGGGATTGTACATGTTGCTCTATCAGTTTCTCCTAATGGGGCCTGTTTTGCTTCTCCAGTGTCACATGTATAACTTGAATATTCTAATTCATTTGTATCTATATGTAAGTATACATTATAAGTTTCGTTTGCTTCCCTTGTTGTACTATTTGCTTTTAATACTGCTTTGGCTGTTACTCCATCTGCTATACTTGCATCATTTTTTTTAAAATTTTCTGCTGTCGCATTTATTGTTATTGGCGTTAAATCCTCTCCTTCAGTTGGGTCATTATCAATGATATGATTTCCTGCATCAGTTGCATCTTTATCATCCATACTAAATGTTAAGGAATCTGTTGTTCCTGTTTGAGCACTTACATCTATATTTTGACCTTCTCCGGTTTGAGCTTGGAAGAAAGCATATGTTGCTCCGGCCACTACAATTAATAATGTTAGTACTCCTATTACCATTAATATTAAACTTTTTCTTTTATTTTCTTTCATTTTACTAACCTTTCATATATAGTTTGAGAAAAATTACTTATTTTATTCTTATAGATATTATACATCTATATAGATGTTATAACAATATTTTGAAAATTTACTTTACACCTACTTTCCTCCCTAATTATATATATATATATATATATATGCAAGTGGCAATTTGAATTTTTGACGAAAAGTAGACAAAAGAAAAATTATATATTATAATAAATTTGTAAGTGTTACCAGCAAGGTAGCATCTACGGGTTTAGTAGACGCATCCATTTCTGGTAACAATTTTTTATTATAAATTTATGGTATACAAAAAGCAAAATAATTCGTCCGTCCAAGTTCGACATTATTTTGCTTATTTTATTTTTTTTACTTATCGTTTAAATTGTAAGTTTCTCCACTGATATTATCAAAACTAAAACTTGGTAGTTCATTATTTTCTTCTTTTGATTCTTCTACTGGAGTAATTTCCGATATTTCTTTTTCTTCATCAGTCTTTAAGGTTGGTAAATCTAAATCAGCATCTGTTTCTTCGGTGGCAATATCAATTTTAGGAGCAAAAACAGAACTAAACACTGGTGGGGCTTTTTTAGGTTTTATTACTTCTTTATGTTCTTCGATAGTTGGAAGTTCAATATTATTAAATTCTTTCTTAATATTTTCTAAATCCGTTAAATCTTTTTCCAAAGCATTACTTAATTCATCAAAATGTAAGTTGGTATCAACTATCTCTTCACTATCTTTAACTTCTTCTTTTATTTCTATCGGATCAACTTCATTTTCTAAAGCTACATCTACATCATTACTAGGGTTAATTACTATCACTTCAATAGGACGATTATCTTTAGGAATCAACACAGGTTTATTTTCTTCAATTACTGGTAAAACAATCGTTTTTTCCAAATCTTTTTCACCTTGATTAGTAGGTTCTTCAGGAACTATTATAGGTGAAATTGATGCCTCAGGAGGAACTAAAGTTTCCTCATTAACTGCATCAACATTTATATCTGGAGCCATTGTTACATCAGGAGTTAATGAAACTTCAAAAGTAGCTTCAGATGCCACAGGAGAAACTGAAACCTCAGGAACTACCTCAGGAGCAACCTCTAATTTTTCTTTTTTCTCCTCTTCTTTAAAACTATCAGTAACTTTTAATAATTTTTGCGTTTCTTGTAACTTTTTATCTTTTTTACCGAAGAATAAAACCACAAAAAACAAAATTACTAAAACAACAAGAATAATAGATAAATATAATGTAAAATGTTCATTTTCATATAAACTTTGAATAAAATTTGCCATGTCTAAACACCTCTTTATTCTTATATTAAAATTTTAGCAAAATATGTTAAAAATGTAAAATTATTTTAAAAATACAGTGTCAAAAAAAAGACAAGTTACTACTAACTTATCCTTATTTAAACCTATTCATTTGAGCCATTACTTGTTTAACTTGTTTTTGACTTGGTTTACGCCCCATACTACTCATCATCGCTTCAATCATCTTTTCATTAATTGGAGGATTCTTTTCCATTTGTTTTTTAAAAAATAAACGAGCTAATAAAAAACCAATAATTAGACCAATAACTAAGCCTAGAATTAGATATAAAATTAATTTTAACATAATCCACCTCTTTCACTTATAAGTTTACTATAATTTTAAGGAATACACAAATACTTTTTAATTTGTAACTAACTTATTAAGCCAAAAGTAATCGCGGTTTTCAAAATCACAAACAAATAAATCATTGCTAGGTAAGAAAGATGCAATATTTTTAGGTAAAACATTCGTAGTTAATAAAATATGGGTATTCTTTACATAAATATTGGTTTCTTCCGCCCGATACTTATTATAGATACGATGATGATTACCTATTTTCATATAAAAATCATTATCTTTATTTTTTTCATATAGCATTTTATTATAATTTAATACATCTATTTTACAAGATATTTGTTCTAGCATATCTCTTCCTAAACTCACAGCATCTTTATCAAGTAGATAAATTCCTTCCAGACTCCTAAACAAAGTATAGGGACTATCTAGTAAAAGTATACTTAACTCCCGATTAATTTTAAAAATATAAAAAACTCTCATCCTATCACCTTTAAAAAGATAATACTATAGAGAGTTTAAAAATTTTGTCGAATTTAGAGAGTTATATTAAATTATCGTTTTCTTCTAAATATTTAGCCATCCGTTCTAAAATATCATTTTTAGTAAATTTAAGATATTTACTAACATCATCTTTTTTACCACTGGCTCCAAAATGGTCAAGGCCAAATATATATTCAGGTTTGGTGGCAAAGCGATTCCAAATTAGACTAGCTCCGGCTTCAATTACAAAAACTGGGACATCTCGAGGAAGTAGTTGTTCTTCGTACTTGGGATTTTGTTTTAAGAAAAGTTCCATACTTGGCATGGATACTACCCGAAGATCCCGACCGGCAAGGAACAAATTTTGAGCAACTTCTAAAGCAAGTTCTACCTCACTACCAGTCGCAATAATTATACCATCTAAATGATATTTTTCTTTTCTAATCATGTAAGCCCCATATTTTACAAATTTCGCATTAGTATATTTATATTTACTGCGTTTTTCTTTACTTATAACTAAAGTTGTTGGACAATGATTTTTTAAAATAAATTCCCAAGAACCCATTATTTCATTAATATCCGCGGGTCTAAAAGTAATTAAATTAGGTACTGTTCTAAGCATTGTTAATTGTTCAACCGGCTCATGAGTTGGTCCATCTTCCCCGATTAAGAAAGAATCATGCGTAAAAATATAAATTACCGGTAAATTCATTAACGCACTCATTCTTAATGCTGGTTTTAGATAATCACTGAAGGTTAAAAAAGTAGAACCAAAGACTTTTAAATTTGATAAAGCCATACCATTTAAAATCCCACCCATGGCATGTTCCCGAACTCCAAAGTAGATATTTTTACCAACGGGATTTTTTTCACTCATGGTACTTGATTTTTCTAAATTAGTTTTACAAGATGAAGAAAGATCAGCACTACCGCCTAGAAAAAATGGGCTTTTAGGTGCAATAAAATTCATAACTTTATGGTTACTTAACCGTAGTTCTTCATGATAATCATCACTAATTTTAAACTTAGTGTTGTCAAAATCGATAATCATAGCATTTCGCTCAAGTAAATTAATAATATTATGTAAGCCTTCATTTTGTTCTTCTAAAATATGATTATATTCTTCTAACCATTCCTTATATTTTTTATTAACCCGGTCGATTATCGCATTTTGGAAATAGTCTAAAACTTCTTTTTCGACATGGAAGGCCATATTAGCAAGTCCATATTTACTTTTGATATTAGCAAGGTCCGTATCCGACAAAGGTTTACCATGAGATGCCGATGTGCCTTCATTAAC
Source organism: uncultured Bacilli bacterium (assembly GCA_947627895.1). Classification (GTDB taxonomy): domain Bacteria; phylum Bacillota_I; class Bacilli_A; order RF39; family UBA660; genus Onthocola_B. The sequence goes on along the minus strand of CANQXV010000005.1, from coordinate 2,778 downwards.
ACTATCATGACCTATTATAGTATCTACAATTATTATTGATGGTCTCTTACTTTTTTTGGCATCTAAAATAGCGTCGGAAATATCGACATAATTATTGCCATTTTTAACGCGAATAATATTAAAATCTAAGGCTTCAAACCGGGCTTCAATATCTTCATCAAAAGTAATATCCGTGGAACTATCTAAACTTACATTATTATGATCATATAATAAAATTAATTTATTTAAATTTTGAGTACTAGCAAAAGATAAGGCTTCATAAGCAATACCTTCCATTAAATCCCCATCACCACATAAACAATAAGTATAATAATCAATTAACTTAGTTTTGCTTTTTTCCATGTTAGCAATACTACGAAGATAGCGTTCCGCGAGTGCCATACCCACAGCATTAGCAACTCCTTGACCTAAAGGACCCGTTGAAGTATCAACACCAGGTGTAACTTTATATTCCGGATGCCCTGGGGTTATAGAATTAAGTTGCCGAAAGTTTTTAATTTCTTCACTATCAATTTCATAACCCGCATGATAAAGAGTTGAATATAAAAGTGCCGAACCATGACCCGCGGATAACACAAAACGATCGCGATTAAACCAATTAGGTTTACTTGGAATAATATTTAAATGATCTTTATATAAAGCATACATTATAGGAGCAGCTCCCAAAACTATGCCGGGATGACCACTTTTAGCTTTATCAATCATATCTAAGGCTAAAACTTTAATACTATTTATAATCTTGTTATCCATTTTACTCACACGAATCACATCCTATTATTTATAGAATACCATAAATTTATAGGAATTTAAAGACTATAATTGAGTCGCTTCCCTTTCTGAATAAACTAAAACTGATGAATTTTCTTGGGACAGACTGGCAAATCGATAGTTTAGCGCCCAAATCATCACGATAATGGCGGTATAAAAAAATATAACTCCTCCGTACTTTTTCATCATTTTTTTCATTTTTAACCACCTCTTTCATTTTTAATTTAACACGGTCATTTGTTCGTGTCAATAAAATATTAAACATTTGTTTGACTTTTGACGATTATTAATGTAAAATAATTATAGGAGGTCTTATGGAAAATAAAAAATTATCAAAAAGACAATTAGAAATTTTAAACTTTATTAAAAAATACATTGCGGAACATGGCTATCCCCCTGCGATTAGAGAAATATGCGCGGGTGTTGGCTTAAATAGTCCGGCGACGGTTTTTGTCCACATTAAAAATTTACAAAAGGAAGGTTTTATTAAATCTACCAACAATAAATTTCGGACCCTTGAGGTTATTGGCGAGAACGAATATTTAGAAAAAAATGAAGATGTTGTTAAAGTTCCTTTACTAGGAAAAATTACCGCGGGTAATCCAATTACGGCGATAGAACAACCAAATGATTTTTTTGCTCTACCCGCTTCTCTTCTTCCTAAACAAGCAGAAGTATTTACTTTAAAAGTAAGTGGCGAATCTATGATTAATAAAGGAATATATGATGGCGATTATGTTATTGTTAAAAGACAAAATACGGCAAAAAATGGTGATGTTGTTGTTGCGATGACAGAAGAAAATGAAGTTACTTTAAAAACTTTTTATAAAGAAAATGGTCATTTTCGCTTACAACCGGAAAATGATACCATGGCTCCTTTCATTTTTGATAACATTACAATCTTAGGTATTGCCATTGGTTTATATCGCCATTTATAAAAAAGAAACGAAGTTGTAATATTTGTAATATTCCGTTTCTTTTTTTATTTGGTAAAATCGTACATTAGAATAGGTTCACCATTACTATCAGTTATTTTTAAATTATAAATATAGCCATAAAAATATGCATCAGAACTCCAATTTGATTTACCTAAAAAATTGTTTGTTCTTGTTATATTTCTTACAAAATTAATTGTATTGTATGTGATATTATCAATCTTATCATTATTTTTATAAACATTTTCAATATAACGATTTCCACTTTGAATATATTCTATTTTAAATTTAATTTTTTGGTTTAAATTTATTGCGTCTACAATTTCTTTTTCATAGACACTACTTTCATATCTAATAGATGGAATTAAAGTTGAGGTAGAGAAAGTATTACCTATTAAAATATTATCTACACCAGGTCCATTACCAAAATCTAAAATTCTAGAATAATGCTTAAATTGAAGCCATTTAGCTTCAAATTCTATTGTAAAACCACTTTTCCAATCAATTGACTCAGGTAAATCAACTATGTCTACATAATCATCTATACCATCGAAATATAAACCAACATTCCCTTCATCGTCTTTTTTTATTTCGATTCCATTTTCAAATGTTCCATTATATCCATTTCCTGATAAATCAGTGGCCTCTTTAATTCGATCAAAATATACATAACATTTATCACTACTCGTAGCATAAACGCGAATTTTTTGATCTTGCCAACTTAAGCTACTACCATTTTGGCATATACTTAACTCCGTATTTAATGTGTAGCCATAACTAGGCCACTTGCTTTCATTACTCTTTTCATAAGTTCCATCTGAAGCCTCAAAAAACATACTCATCATATTGCTATTAACATCATTTTGGATTTCATTTTTACTTTTTCCATTTGTATCAATTTTCCAATAAGTACAAATAATAAACGCTGATATAAAACCTAGAAAATACATCGTCATATTTTTTACTTTTTTCATTTGTAAAAATCCTCGCTTTTCCCTTTAATTATAATCGAGTAGAAGCACAGGTTACCCCATGCAACCCTCACAAATCCGTACGTGCAGCTTTCCCGCATACG
>CANQXV010000004.1 GCA_947627895.1 uncultured Bacilli bacterium | reverse complement strand
AAAATCATCACAAAGCCTTATAAAAATTGGGATAAGTGATGATTTTAATCTTTATTAACTGTCAAACTCGGGTTATAACACGGATTATTTTTCTTGACAATAATTTCCCGGACATTTTTAGTTTAACCAAAATAACGAAAATAATTTGAATTTAGGTTATATCGGTATTATAATTTATCTAGGAGGATATATAAATGAGCGTATTTTTAGAATACGAGAATAAAAAAGGGGCTTATCAAAGTGCGCAAGAAGAATTTCGTAAAGCACAAGATTCATATTTAAATTTAGTCAAATATGAAATAAAAGATAATTTAGAATTAACCAAAGGCATTTCTAAATTAAATAAAGGTATTTTGGATCAAGATAATGCTCGCAAGGATTTAGAAAATATTGCCATAGCTATTACTGAAGCATCAATTATTAGCCTAGATACGGCGAGAGCTGTTTTACCTAATTTGCTTCGTAATCCTGAAGATTGTGATATTGAGGTTGCAAATTATGATGGCATCGATTACTTAGTATTATCAACACCTGAAGTTACCGAACCCATTCTTTTAGGAGTTAAACTCGTTTATAATTTTGCTTTATATACCATTGATGGCACTCCCAATGATTTTGAGTTAAAGGGTTGTGAAAGTTATAATAACCCATCGGCAGAACTTGATGCTTTATCCGATTTTATTGACCAATTTATTTCTTATAAAGTTCAAGGTAAGGTAAGCGATTGGCAAGAATTCTATGACCGGTTTTATATTAATGGTCGGTTCTCATCACTAGATGAAGAGAAAATCGAAAATATCACTTTCCAAGCCGAAAGGGATGCAGAAAAACATAATAAAAGAAGAAGATCAACCGTAATTGCTAGAACTCGAAAGAAACGGGCACATCAAATTCAAGCAATGAAAAAATTAGATAAAACATTAAAATATTTTGAAAAACATCAAATGAAGAAAAATTCTTAGAAAAGCGTTTACTAAAAATGCTTTTTTATTGGTAGTATTTAATGGTGAATGTTGTGCCATGGTGTGATGCCACACTTACTACTCCCCCATCATGATTAATAATGGTTTTGGCTAAGGAAAGACCAATACCAATACTATCACGACTAGCATCTTCACCCCGGTAAAATCTTTCAAAGATATGAGGTAAATCTTTAGGACTGATGCCACTACCATAATCTTTAATCTTAAGCCATACATAAACATTATTGGCTCCATAACTTATTTCAATTTTACCATCCTTAGGTGAATGCTCTAAACAATTTTTAATAATATTAGTTAAAGCCTCAACTTGCCAAGAAAAATCACATTTAAGTTGGACTCCCTTTGGTCCTTTTACTTGAATCTTTATTTCTTTTAAATCACTTAAAGTTGCTAAATTTTCGCAAGCAGCATTAATTAAGGAGGAAACATCTACTTCCTGAGATTCAAAAACAATAGTGTTAGCATCAAACTTGGATAATTTAAGTAAATTTTGAATTAAAAAATTAAGTTTTGTTATTTCTCTTTTAATATCATGTAAAAATTCCTTTTTTTGTTTATTGTGTTCTTCATCTAATAAATTATCTAACATAATAGTAATACTCGTTAAAGGGGTCTTTAATTGATGCGATATATCTTCTAAAGAGGTTTTTAAATTTTGTTTATCATGCATCGAATTTAAGGCTTGTTCTTTTAATTTAATCGTTGTTTTATATATTTCACTTTTTAAAATTGATAGTTCATCTTCGGTAAAACTATCTAATTCTAAATCATAATTACCATTATTAATTTTATTTAGCAGCTTCGTTATTTTTTGAATATCGTTATTTTTTCTTTTTTCATATTTAAAAAATGAAATTAAAATAAGAACCATTCCTAAACTTAAAATAACAATATCTATAATTATAAATCTGATAACTAAATTATTATTAACTAAAGTATCTTTAAGACTATAACCATATTTTAAAAGAATATTGGAAGATGCGGTATCACGAGTTAAAATTGCCATTATTTCAGTTTCAGTAACAAGCGGATATTTTTCTTGTAAAGCACTTACAATAGCATTTATTTTCGTATTAATTTCGCTATTGATAATATTTTTTTCAAAGTTCACTAAAATAACAATACCGATAGTAAAAATAAGCATAATACTTATAACTTTAATTATAAATTTTTTAAAATCTACTTTATTCATTATCTATTCTATATCCTATTCCTTTAATAGTTTTAATTATATCAGTATCTAGTTTCTCTCTTATTCTTTTAAAATAAACCGTAATCGTATGATCATCAACATCATTACCTGTGATATCCCATATCGTATCTAAAATAGTACTACGAGTCACAACTTTATTTAAATTTAAGAACAATAATTGCAATAATTGTAGTTCTAAAGCTGTTAAATTAATTTCTTTCTCACCTTTTTTAACTCTTATTTTATCAATATCAAAACTAATATCTTTTACTTTAATAATATTGGCTTTCTTTTCTCTTAAAAAGATTTTATTAATCCTTGCCAATAATTCTCTTGTTTTAAAAGGTTTAGTTAAATAGTCTTCCGCTCCCATATTAAGGCCTTTGACAATATCATCTTCTTCATCTTTAGCTGTCAAAAAAATAGTCTTTATATTTTGCTTTTTTAAGTTTTTTTCATAAAAGGTAAAACCATTTCCATCCGGCAAAGTAATATCTAAAATAACTAAATCTATTTTCTCTTTGGTTAAAAAGAAGCTTGCTTCTTTAATATTGGAAGCTGAAAAAGTGTAATATTTTTCTTTTTCTAAAGTGTATTCAAGGCCTTTTAATATCGCATCATTATCTTCTATAAGTAATATTTTCATAAATCCTCATCTTTTTTCTAATCCTTATCCTAGCATTAGATAACTAAAAATGTCAAATTATCTTAAATATTTTCATTTCGGATAGTTTCAATCGTATTTTGCTTTTTGATCTTTTTAAGGGAATAACTCATAATTAAAGTAATTAAAAGATAAACAGCAACAATAGAAAGAATTATAGCTAGAATTGGTAACTTATAAGCATAATCCATATCCCCTGTCCGATAGATTAGGTACGATAAAACTAGACCAATTGGTATTCCCCAGATTAAAGATTTAAGACCAATAAAGATACTTTCTAAACGAATCATGCGCTTGAATTCCGGCGTCGTCATTCCTACCGATTTTAACATCGCAAACTCGCCTCTTCTAAGTTCCATACTGGTAGTTATGGTATTAAAGATATTCGTAATACCAATAAGAGAAATAACAATAATAAAACCATATAAGAAGATACCAATTAAAGTAAATAAATTTTGCATTATTTGGGCATTTTCCGCGGAGTTATTTAAATAATATTCTTCCCCTTGGAATATTTTATCAATCGCATCTTGACAATCATTCGCGTTACTAGCATCAATATAAATATTAATATACTCATCTTGATAATTTTTATCAAAGTAAGCATCACTTACAAAAATAGTAGCTTCACTTGATCCTTCATATGGCCCAACTGGCAATTCATCCGTTATTAAAGCAAGTTCTATAGAATTATCACTTATATTTACAACATCACCTTTATTATAAGCAAATTCCCGGATCTTATAACTATGCGTACCTCCCTCTTTATCCATCGCAATATAATTTACCTTATCATAAAGAATACCTTTATCCTTAACAATATCATAATTAAGTCCTAATTTTTGTAAATATCTTTGGAAAGGTACTTCGCCAATCGCCACAATTCTAATATTTTCCTCTTCTTGCGGTTCATACTTTATTTTTTCTAAAAAATCTTTATTATATTTGGGATTAATAAGTGTTACATCACTATCGCGTTCAACCGTATAATTATCAATGCTTGGAAGTTGTTCAATTTCCGAAATTTTGTTTTTTAGTTTATCATTTAAAGCAAGGCTCACTATACTAATATTATAATTTTGAAGACTTAGTTCATTATGGACCGAATCAAAAGCCATATTCATAAATGCTGATAAAGCAATAAAGACGGCAACCGAGGTAATAATCGAAATGATAGTCGTACGATATTTCTTTCTGTTTCGTTTTAAGTTTTTATACGATAAATCGCCCCCGACCCCGAATAACTTAGTAACTAAGCTATTACTTTTAACTTTCTTTTTATTTATTTTAATATTGGCACTATTACGAATCGAATCAATTGGGTTTACTTTTGCGGCTCTACTAGCACTCCTAAGAGTTGAAAAATAGATTGTTATGATGCCTAGTAAAACGGCAATAATAATGGCTAAAGGAGAGGTAGCAAAAATAATAGTTAGGCTTTCATCAAGGGATCCCGCGAGAAAATAATTACAAACCCAAACTAGAATGATTGATGCCAATAAACCGGATAAGACCCCTAGAGGTATGCCGATTAAACCTAAAACAGTGCCTTCATAAAAGACATTTCGTTTAATTTGTTTTTTCGTGGCCCCAATACTTCTAAGCATTCCATATTGTTTTATTTTTTCGGTAATCGAGATATCAAAACTATTCTTGATACAAAATACCGAAGTAAATACTATAATTAAACAAACAACTACAACTACTGCTCCTAAAGAGCCAATCGATTCATTATTAAAAGGATTAGTTTGTAAATCAATTAAATAATCATTAATATTTATTTTATATGGGGCATTATTTACGGCCTCTTGAGCTTCCATACGAGCTTCATAACCGCTGGAAACATCAACATAATTTTTAAAAATTTCAGGATTAATACCTAAAATACCCGCGGTATAAGTTATATAATCTCTAACTCCTTTTTTAGTTAAGTGCGTATAAACATCTAACTTTAAGGCCTCTTGAAAATCACTATAGGTAATTAAAGTATAACCCGGCGCGGAATAGGCTTCAATATTATTCGCAGGCCTTTCAATAATACCCACGATTTTATAAGTTTTAGTCGTGGCATTAATTATTTTTTCTAAAAATTCTTCTTCCTCAGATACCATATAAGGACTATCTTGATTTAAAACATGGCCTTCATTATCCAATCGCGTACCAACCTCCAAAGTAAGGGTATCCCCGACTTTTAAATCTACCCGTCCATTTGTTTTTAAATGGGTTGGAACAACTATTTCATCACTTTTTTCCGGCAATTTACCCTCAACTAATTTAATTGATAAGTTTTCTAATGACTTATTATCAAAACCTTTAATAAAAAGATAAGGCTTATTAGCATTGACAATTCCCGGATATAGAGCATAACCAATATTTTCGGTTAAATAAAAATCTTCTACTTGCTGATTATTTTGAAATATTTCTAAATCATTTTTAGCTACATCGTAAAAAGCCACATGAAAATTGCCTTTTTCTTTGGTTTCAAATTTAATTAAGGAAGCAATTAGTGATGAATACATACTGGCAACCGCAGTAATTAAAGCAACTGATAAAATAATACCAATAATCGTAACAATGGTTCTTTTTTTATTTAATTTTAAATTTTTAATTGTTAGTTTGTTAAGTAGACTCATCATTAATCTCCTGAGGTAATTTTGCCATCTTCTAGTTTAATGATTCTATCGGCTGAGGCCGCAATATCTAAGTTATGAGTTATCATAATGATGGTTTGTTTTAACTCTTTATTAGTTTTTTTAAGCAAAGCCACAATTTCTTCACTAGCCTTGGAATCTAAGTTTCCCGTTGGTTCATCAGCGAGGATTATGGTTGGCCTTGTAATTAATGCTCTACCAATACTCGTTCTTTGTTGTTGACCCCCGGAAAGTTCATTTGGTAAGTGATTACGCCTATTTTGTAAACCAAGGTGCTTTAGCATTTCTTCTAATTCTTCCTTATCAATTTTTCGGTTATCTAGCGCCAAAGGCAAAGTAATATTTTCTTCCACATTTAAAATGGGAATTAAATTATAAAATTGATAAATAAGTCCCACTTGTCTTCTTCTAAAAATAGCTAATTTATCATCATCAAAATTAAAGATATCTTGGCCATCAATAAAAACTTTACCACTTGTCGGTCTATCCACACCACCAATTAAATGTAAGAGTGTGGATTTACCTGACCCACTGGCACCGACAATTGCCACAAACTCCCCTTTTTCCACCGTAAAAGAAACATGGTCTAAAGCCACAACCTTAGTCGTATCTTTCCCATATACTTTGGTTAAATTTTCCACTTTTAATATTTCCATATCAAAATCTCCTTTTGTTTACCTCATTATATGTTACTGAAAGTTACTACTAAGTTACATTTATAATTATTCTAAAGTTATTTTAACATTTAAAGTATTTTTATCTAAAGTTGGTAGATTATCAATATGACCTATTTTGGTATAAGAATAAACGGTTGAAAAACTTTGATAGAAAATAACCAAACAATTATCGCCATAAAGCATAACATCTCCCGCTTTAATTTCCTTTACTTCTCCTTCCCGAATCGGCAAAGTTGTATCTAAATAAAAGTATTTTTCATTACCATTAAGTTCACTTAATGAAAGTTCTAAGGGAAGTAATTTTTTAAATTCCGTAACGGTATCATTATTTTCAAGCGTTACTTCATATTTTTGACCCAATATTTCGACATACATTCCTAAATCTCCTTTTTCTTCCGAATCACTTATATTTTTATGATATCCAAAAAGTCTTATACCTATAAGCATAGATACCACAACAATTAAAAACAACAATATTCCTAATATATACTTTTGATTTTTTTGCATTTACTTCGCCTTCTTACTCTACTTAAAATTATAAAAAAAACTTGCTCGATAAGCAAGATATTTTTTTATGGCGTCCTCGATCGGATTCAAACCGATGACTTATCCCTTAGGAGGGGATTACTCTATTCAGCTGAGTTACGAGGACATACCATTATTCTACCATATATTAGCGTTGAATGATTAAAAAATTAAGAACAAAGATAAATATGGCTCCCAGTTCAATTGGGGCTTTATATTTTGTAAGTTCATAAGTTGCAACCATTTTATCTACTAAAGAAACTAGCAAACTTTCTTTACAATTAGGCATAACTTTACAAACTGGGAACATGTGAGAGGCAATAATATTTTGTTGTAAAGCATTAATATTAAACTCAGAGGTTGCATTGTTTACGGCATATAAAGGATGATTAATAAATACTTTATTGGTAACTTCATCCGTTCTAAAAAAGTCATGTAATAAAGCGGCTCTTGTTACTTCTTCCGTGTTTTTAAGATGAAACTTTTTACAAGCTAAATAAGTAATTCTTGCCACATGCAAAGAATGATCCATCCGGGAAATCCCATGATGAACTTCATATTTTAATTCGATAAAATTTTCATTTTTCAATATATCACTAACGATTTTATTAAATTCTAATTCTTTTTTTCCTGTCATTTTATCCTCACGCTATTAAATTATAGCACATTTATAATTAAAATAGTAATAATTATCTTAAGAATTGACATCATTTAACAATGAAAAGCGAAAATGGCCGACGATATTCTTTTTTGTTAAGGCATTGGCTTCGTATTTTAAAGTACCAGCATGATGAATGATATAAGGAACCCCTTCTTTATTTCTTTTATCACTTACTATCGCAATATGGTCTTCATACACCACAATATCTCCGGCTTGCCACTTTTCAATTTCCGTTGGATCAAGGGTAATAATTAAGGCAAATCTTTCTAAAAATACCTTGATATTTTTAACCCGACGAAAATCAATATTTGGATCCGGCTTATCTATATTATATTCACGCTTATTTTCCATAATGTCGGCATCCATCATTTCTTTTAAATCATAACCCGCATTTTTTAAAGCATACCAAATAACATCGGTACAAACATAATAACCATCAGTTGGATATCCGCCATCATAATATTTACTTTTATAACGGGGTTTACTCGCTACAAATTCTCTAGCTCCATTTAAAATATCAGTATAATCATCTATTCCATCTTCATCTTTATCAACAAGACTAGCCTCAAAAGCAAGACCAAAATCGGCATCTTCATAACTTTTAGGTTCCAATAAATCACTATGATAAAAACCAATTATAAATAAAAATATAATTAATAATAAAACAATAAAATGACCATAATTTAAAACAAATTTCATTAGTGTCCTCGTTTTATTTCAATATCTAAGAATTCAGATACCTCATCCCAAAAACGATTATATCGAAGTTGGGCTCTTTCAATATCCGTATCACTCATTTTTAAAAGACTAGCTACACTACATAACACTTTAGTTCTTAAATATTTATCAATTCCTAGAGAAAAATCATCCCGTGTAGGACATAAAATAGCATTTTTAGCATTTTCCGGCAATCGTGATATAAGCATTTCAAATAAATTATCACTTAGATTATTATCATATAATCTTTTCTTTTTACCACTTAAATAAACATAATTTTCATCAGGTAAATTATGCCGATAAAAGCCTTCAATCATATAGATTAATTCTTGATATCCCGTTAAATATAAATAAGGTTTATAGCCTTTAGCAAAAGCCGCGGAAAATTGGGCTTGAATCTCAACATCATCCCCAAATATTTTTGCTTTACTATTCTTTTCATTACTCATGATAATACTCCCTCGTATTTAAATTAATCATACCATATTTTAATTAAATAGTTAAGAGTTATAAAATTTCCTTTCCTTCATATATTTAAGTGGAGGACAAGCATATGGGATTAAATGATAATGAAGTTATAACTAGTCGTAAAAAATATGGTAGCAATGCCCTAACGGAAAGGAAGAAAAATACTTTTGGTCATCTTTTACTTGAATCTTTTGGAGATCCAATTATTAAAATTTTATTAATTGCCTTAGCTATCAAAATTGTTTTACTTTTTCAAAGTTTTGATTGGTATGAAACTTTAGGTATTTTAATAGCTATTTTTCTAGCTTCTTTTATTTCAACCATTAGTGAGTATGGTTCGGAACAGGCTTTTAATCGTTTACAAGAAGAATCCAGTAAAATAAAATGCCGCGTTTATCGCAATAATAAATTAATTGAAGTTGATATTAACGATATTGTGATGGGGGATTTGGTGGCTCTTTCCAGTGGTGATAAAATACCCGCGGATGGTCTAATCATTGATGGCATTTTAAGTGTGGATGAATCTTCCCTAAATGGGGAAGCCAAAGAACAAGCTAAAGAAAAAATGCACGGGTCTTTAATTCAAGAAAAAAATAAAGTATTTCGAGGTTCTGTTGTCTACTCGGGAGATGCCATCATGAAAGTAACGATCGTGGGAGATAAAACAATCATGGGTAAAATATCCCAAGAATTACAAGAAAAAGTTCCCGATAGCCCATTACGGATAAAACTTCGGGGTTTAGCCAAAACAATTAGTAAAATTGGTTATATTGGGGCCCTCCTTGCTTGTGCTTCCTATCTTTTTTCCGTCTTTGTAATTGATAATAACTTTAATCCAACTTTAATTAAAGAAAGTATTATCAACCTCCCCTTTCTTTTTAATCATTTAATTTATGCCCTTACCCTAGGTGTCACCATTATTGTGGTGGCCGTTCCTGAAGGCTTACCAATGATGATTACTTTAGTTTTATCTAGCAATATGAAAAAAATGTTAAAAGATAATGTGTTGGTCCGAAAAATGGTTGGTATTGAAACCGCGGGAAGTCTAAATTTACTTTTAACTGATAAAACGGGAACTTTAACTAAAGGTGCTCTTAAAGTAACTAATTTTATTTCCTATAGTGGTAAAAAATTTAAAAATAAAGAAGACTTAAAAATATATCCAAACTACTACCCTTACATCTACAAATCATTCTATTTCAACAATGAAAGTAAAGTATCAGGTTCGAATATTATTGGAGGTAATTCCACTGACCGGGCTCTTTTATCTTTTATAGGTACTGATTTAACCTTAAAAGATGATGTTATTAGTAAAGAACCTTTTGATAGTAATAAAAAATATAGTTATGTTACTTTAAAAGATGGCACTATTTTTATTAAAGGAGCCGCAGAAAAAATCCTTACTCAATGCGATAGTTACCTAGATTTTGATGGTAATATTAAATACTTATTTAACCGGGCTCTGGTGAAGAAAAATATTAGCAGTTTAACTAAAAATGCCAGTCGCGTTATTGTTTTAGCCTTTGGTCATAGTCTTGAACACTTGACCTTTCTGGGACTCGCAGAAATAAAAGATGAGGTGCGTGCAGAAGCCAAAGAAGCCCTAGCTACTATTAAAAAAGCCGGAATTCACACCATTATGATTACGGGGGATGCGAAAGAAACGGCTCAAGCGATAGCCAAAGAAGTTGGCCTTTATCATGGTAGTGAGCATTGTTTAGAAAGTAGCGAGTTAAATAAATTAAGTGATGCAGAAATTAAAAAAATGCTTTATAAGATTGTAGTTATTGCTAGAGCATTACCTCAAGATAAAAGTAGATTGGTACGCTTAGGGGAAGAGTTAAATCTAATCGTGGGGATGACAGGTGATGGTGTTAATGATGCTCCGGCCTTAAAAAAAGCTAATGTAGGATTCGCCATGGGAAGTGGCACCGAAGTTGCCAAAGATGCCAGTGATATCGTTATTCTTGATAATAATATTACTTCCATTTGTAAAGCCATTATTTATGGAAGAACTATTTTTAAAAGCATTAGGCGTTTTATAATTTATCAATTAACGGTTAATATGTGTGCTTTAGTCCTATCTATCATTGGTTCTTTTATTGGGGTTACCACTCCTATTACCATTGTCCAAATGTTATGGCTTAATATGATTATGGATACTTTCGCTGGTCTCGCCTTCTCTTTTGAATCCCCTTTAAAAGAATATATGGACGAACAACCTAAGAAAAAAGATGAGCCAATTATGAATAAATATATGTACAATCAAATTATTACCATTGGTCTTTATTGTGCTATTCTTTGTATTCTTTTTCTAAAACTACCTCTTTTTAAAACATTAATAAGAACCTCACCTAACCAAGAATATTTAATGACCGCTTACTTTGCTATGTTTATCTTTTTAGGCATTTTTAATGCCTTTAATGCCCGAACTGAAAGAATAAATATATTTGCTAATTTAAGTACTAATAGAGTCTTTATCTTCATTTTTGCTTTTATTTTTGCAGTTCAAACATATATTATTTACTTTGGAGGCGAAATATTTCGAACTTATGGCCTAACATTTAAAGAACTTATCTTAGTCTTTCTTTTAGCTTTAACTGTCTTCCCTTTAGATATTATTCGTAAAATAGTTTACAAAAAGAAAAATGTTTCAATTAAAATTTGAATCATTTTTTATTTAAATCTTTTGCCAGAATTACGAATATTTTGCTATTATCCGTAATTCTGGCAAAATTTAATAATTGAATGCCGTATTTTTCGCGATTTAAAGTTGATTTTTCCTAAAAACTATAATATAATTATAATGCATTTCGAAAAAATGCGCCCATAGCTCAATTGGATTAGAGCGCTAGACTACGGATCTAGAGGTTGGGGGTTCGAATCCCTTTGGGCGTACCATTTAAGGATTCGAGAAGTAGCACAATTTGGTAGTGCACTAGATTTGGGATCTAGGGGTCGCAGGTTCAAATCCTGTCTTCTCGACCATTTAAAACAAAAGCATCGGCTAAACCGATGTTTTTTCATGTTCTAAATTAAAGTTCTTTAAAGCTTTAATAATAGTTTTAAAGCCTCCATTTTGATACTTTATTTTAGATATCATTGCTTTATCATAATTATTATCAGTAAAATATTTAGTAACGATAGTATCATTTAAATTATTAAACATTACTACTTTACTAACTCTTTCACTTAATTTTAGAAATTCAGCATCTTTTATAACATTCATTTGATTAAAACCAACATTATTTTCTTTTTGAATTCGACTATTAATTATAATTAAACTATTGCGAAAAGATATATCTTCGCCTTTGGCATTCGTAATAAGTCCTTCTTCTAAAATTTGGTCTAATAACTTTTTTACTTCTAAGCATCCACCATCATAATTTTCAATTATTAATAAACTATAGGGTTGATATTTAAACTGATTAAGTAAGGCTCCATCATCATAACCAACATATCCCGCGGTAGAACCTAATAGTTTACTTAAAGAAGCACTAGAGGAATAATCGCTAAAATCAAGTTTTAAAATTGGCATTTTTAGAACTTTGGCCATAATTTTCGAAATATAGGTTTTACCTACGCCACTTGGTCCATTAAAGATAAAAGATATTGGTGTATCATTAATAAAATATTTATTTTTTAACGTTATTAAAATATCTTTAATAGCTTCTTCTTGACCATAAACTAAATTATTTAACTCATTATTTAATTTTTCTAAATACCCTTCTTTTTCTTTAGGTAAAGGTATATTTATTTTCTTACTTATTACATAATAAATATCGTCTTCTCTTATACTTTGAATTTTTTTATTATTTATAAGTTGTAATTTATTTTGAATTTTGCTACTTTCTGCATATATTTTAATCGCTTCTTCAAAGTCATTAGCTTTTATTAATTCTTCTTTTTGTTTAGCTAAATTACTTAATTTAGTTTCATAGTTTTTAATATTGTTATTTTGTTCTTTTTGCATACATACAAAAGCACAAACAGAATCTAAGACATCTAAGGCTTTATCCGGATTTTTTTGTGTATAAATATACTTAGTTGCTAAATCAACTATTTTTTCTAAATCCAGATCTTTTATTTTGATATTATAATGTTTTTCATAAGTTTTTTTTACTTTTCGTAAGATATTTTTGGTTTCTTCAATATCGGGTTCAACAATATTAATTGTTTCAAAACGTCTTGCTAAAGCTTTATCACTAGCAATAAATTTATTATATTCATAGGTGGTAGTTGCTCCAATACATTTAATGGCCCCTCTAGCTAGGTAAGGCTTTAAAATATCCGCGGCATTAATAGCTCCTTCAGCCCCTCCGGCATTAACCATGGAATGAATTTCATCAATAAAGATAATATATTCATCGCATTTTTCTAATTCTTTAATTATTTTAGTTAATCTTTCTTCAAATTCCCCGCGATATTTAGTTCCCGCGACTAAAGCTCCCATTTCTAACAAAACTATTTTCTTATTTTTTAATTTTGAAGGCACTTCTCCTTTATTTATGCGTCGAGCCAGTTCTTCCACGATTGCCGTTTTCCCTACTCCTGCAGGTCCAATTAAAAGAGGATTATTTTTATCTTTGCGAATCAATGTTTCAATAATATAAGTTAACTCTTTATCTCTTCCCACGAGAATATCATCCATATCCACGAGTTCACTTAAGTTTTTACCAACTTCTAATAATTCTAATTTAGTACCACTGCCACTTTTATGGTCTTTTAACTCTTCATATAATTCATCAATATCAATATCCATACCAATAAGAACTCGGATGGCTATACCTTCGCCTTCATCAAGTAAAGCCATAAATAGGCTTTTAGCACTTAGTTCTTGATTATTATGCATAGCTTTTACCGTAGCATTTTTAATAACCCTTTTTAAAAGCGGCGTATATAAAACATAACTACTTTTTTTCGTCGAGGATCCTACGACATTTATAAGCTCATTTTTAAAACTCTCATAAGTTAGACCATAATCTAGAGCAATCATATTAACCTCAGAAGAAAGCTTAAGTAAAGAAAGCAATAAATGCTCTGTTCCCACATACGGATGATGTAAATTAAACATTTCTTGCTCACTTTGCTTAAATATTTTACTTATCTCAATATTATAAAAATCGAACATAAATCCTCCTATATAATTCTATGTTTATAATGTTAATCTAGGCAATTTATTATTCAATTTTTTTCAAATAAAAAAAGATAGCCGAAGCTAACTTTTTTTATTTTGTTTTTATTAAACGTATAATAATACTACAAAGAATACTATTAAGATAATAAACATTCCAACCACGAATAGCCAGATATATTTAAACCATGATTTATAATCAATATTGGCTAGTGATAAACCTACCATTAAAACTAAACTTGATGGTAAGAATACTTGAACTAAACCATACATTGAAGTGAATATAGTATGAACTATTTCTAAGCTACCTTCATATGCTGTAGTTAAGTAAGCTCCTATAGCGTATGCAGTATAACCAAAATCAATGTTAAACATAGAGGCAATAAAGGCGGAAATAGACGCAGTTACTGGATTTAGAGAATCAGTTAAACTGAAGAACCAGTTACATAATGTTGGCGTTACTGGTGACATATATACAAAAGCAAAAATTGTATAAATACCAATAATGACAAGTATCGGTTTAATAGCCTTTTTAAGGCCCTCAAAAGCAGCAGCAACATATTCGCTTAATTTCATTCTGTAAATCAAAGCTAATACAGCGCTTGCAATTAATAAAATACCATCCATTACATATAGGTATCCAAATTCCCCAAAGGCAACTGGATTACTGCCTAAAATATAACTAAATATTGGGAAATCTTCGCCAATTGAGAAACTTGTTATCCAAGTATGGAAATCTTTAAAAATACCAATTTCCCAATAATCACTCCAACCAACATATCCTAAAATAGCTAAAATAGTAACAACTACTAAAGTTATAACTACAGGATATACATGGCCTTTTTTCTTAGGAGCTTCAACTTCAAATGTATCTTCAATAGCTTCGGCATTTTTTCTCTTTTTATTTGCTCTTATTCGCATTACAATAAAGAAATTGTAAAGAACAAAAGCAACCGCTAAAATAATACCTCGATATGTAAGACCAGTTGTAAGTTCAGTATCTAAATAGTAATTAAAGTCTGATAAACTTTCACTTCCATATAGAACTCCTAAAATACCAATAAGAATAGAACCATACGTAATAGCAAAAGCGGTAATTTTTTCTACTTTCATATGGGATAAAATAGAAACAAAGAATGGAACAAAAATTAAAGCGGCAAATGTTTGTCTAGATAAAGCTGTAAAAGCTACTATAAATAAAGACATACATAAAGCAGTAATAACTTCTTTTCCTTTTAATTTTTTGGCAATAGATGTAACTAATTGTTGATATCCACTTATTTTAGATAACACACCATAGAAACCTACTAAGAAAAGAATAAATAATATTTTTTCTAAAGTAAAGCTTACAGCATAATATGCACCTATACCAAAGTCCGCTAAACCTAATCTTTTTAAACCGTAGTTTACGAATGTTGCCCCATTAAAATATCCATAAGGCAAAATCCAAGTAAAGACAAAGGCAGCTAAAACAAATGAGCCTATCAATTTTAAAGTTTTATTTTTTTCAGCCATTAAAGCCATCATAAATAAACCAATGAAAATTAAAATACAACTAATAACTCGCATAGTCATTTGTACATCTTCAAATTTACCTAAGAAAGCGGCAATTATAGCTAAAAGTAAACCTAAAATATCAAGACATCCACCGATACTTTTTACTGCACCATATTTTTTAAATATCTTTTTCATTTTCTCCTCCTTAATAAAATTATATAACTATTTTCTTTAAAAAAAAAGAAAAAATGCACCAATTTGGTAACATTTTATTCTTTATAAAACATTTAAATAATCTGCTGTTAAAATATTATGATCAACAAACCAGTTTTTATTATCTTCACCAGTTATTGTTACTTTTAAATCGGGATTAATATTGCCGAACATATTATCATAGTTTGTTACTTGGGTAAATTTTGCATTAGTCATATCTAATGTTGTTAAATTTGTCATTCCATAAAACATAAGAATCATGTTGGTTACTTGTGATGTATCCCATTTGCTTAAATTTAGTGTACTTAAAGCTGTATAAGAAAGCATACCTTCCATACTTGTAACCCTACCGGTTTTAAAATTTTCTATTCCTTTTATTTCTTTTAAGTTTGTCATATCATAAAACATTTCTCTCATAGTCTCTACTTGTGATGTGTCCCAAGTGGTTAAATCAAGTGTACTTATTGCGGTATATGCAAACAAGCCCCACATATTAGTTACATTACTAGTTTTAAAATTTTCTATTCCTTTTATTTCGGTTAAGTTTGTCATTAAATAAAACATTCCTTGCATATTCGTTACTTGCGATGTGTCCCAATTGCTTAAATCTAATGTGCTTAAAATGTTACCATTAAATATATCACACATATTAGTTACATTTGAAACTTTTAAATCTTTTAAACCTTTAATTTCTGTTATGTTTTTCATGTTATAAAACATTCCATGCATATTCGTCACTTGCGATGTATCCCAATTGTTTAAATCTAATGTAATTAATGCAGTATTAGAAAACATAACTTCCATACTTGTAACCTTACCGGTTTTAAAATTTTCTGTTCCTTTTATTTCTGTTAAGTTTTCCATATTACCAAACATACCTGTCATATTTGTTACTTGCGATGTATCCCAACTGCCTAAATCTAATGTATCTATTTTTGTATTAAAAAACATGTAACTCATATCTGTAACATTGTTAGTTTTAAAGTTTTCTATTCCTTTTATTTCTGTTAAGTTTTCCATATTATAAAATATTAAAAACATAGTTGTTGCCTGAGATGTATCCCAGTTTCTTAAGTCTAATGAACTTATAGCTGTTCCATAAAATACATACCCCATGTCTGTAACCTTACCAGTTTTAAAATTTTCTATTCCTTTTATTTCTGTTAAGTTTTCCATATTGTAAAACATGCCTCTCATGTTAAGTAATTGTGATGTATTCCAATTACTTAAGTCCAATGATTTAAAAGTAGTATTAATAAATATATTCGTCATATCTTTTACATTTGAAACATTTAAATTTTCTAGCCCTTCTATTTTTATTAAATTCAGCATATTACCAAACATACCTACCATATTGGTTACTTTGGATGTATCCCATCCTCTTAAATCTAAAGTATTTAATTTTGTTCCATAAAACATATATTCCATACTTGTTACGTTTCCTGTTTTAAAGTTTTCTATTCCCATTATCTCTGTTAAATTTGTCATACTATTGAACATTCCATACATGCCAGTCACTTTAGAGGTATTCCAATTACTTAAATCTAATGCCATTAAAGGTGTACCATAAAACATTAGTCCCATATCGGTAACATTTTCTGTTTTAAAGTTTTCTATTCCCTGTATTTCTATTAAGTTTGTCATGTTATCAAACATACCTGCCATATTGGTTACTTTGGATGTATCCCATTTACTTAAATCTAGTGTACTTAATTTTGTATTATAAAACATCCACTTCATATTTGTAACATTTGAAGTATCTATTTTTTCTAATCCATCTATCGTTTCTAAATTTGTCATATTATAAAAGGCATAAGCAAGACTTTTTGCTTTTAGTTCTCCTTCATATCCTATATACAAATCATATGGGGCAGTATCATCTTCATTAGCTTGAACTAGCCATCCCATTATTGAACCATCGCTATTACTAGATAAATCCCAACTTTCTACTCTATTTAATTCATTTTCTTCTGCTATGTGATCGACAATGTGGACATTCTTTATTTGTTCCCTATATCCTTTATCAGTTTCTGATGTTCCTCGATAAAAGGCATAATCCTTATTTCCTAAGTTTAGATAATTTATTTTTTCGGTTTGAATTGATAATTCAGCATTAAATTCTTTTCCTGCATTAGCATTTTGATCATTTTCTAAATTTAAAAATATTATCGATATTTCCCATATATCCTCGGCTTTACCTCCAGTATCTTCATTTGCATCTATTGCTTTATCACTAGCTATTTTTATAAAATTTTTATTTGTTGTTATATCAAATCCTGTTACTGGTTGTTCCTCACCTTTTACTTGAACTTTTGTATTAGTTAATCCTGCTATATCTTCGACATACTTTCCATTTTCTTTTACTACCATTACAAGTTCGGGGGTTCTTTCTTCTTCATTAGTATAAACAAAGTTATTTTGATCTATATTTAAATATAAATTATAAGAATATGATGCCGTATAATTATAGTTATTAGCAATTAGACTTGCTGTTGCTTTTACACCATCACCAATACTATTTCCATTTTGAACAAAGTTTTGTTGATTGGCTTCTATTACTATTTCGGTATTTTCATTTTCTCCATCTTTATTATGGTTATCTGCTATTTTTTTAGCCTCATCACCAATATTTAAGTCTTCCATTCTAAAGGTAAAATTATCTGTTGTTCCTGCAGTAGCATTAATATTGAAGTCTTCGCTACCATTTGTTTGAGCTTGAAAAAAGGCATAAGCAGCCCCAATCATTACTATTAATAGAACTAATACTCCTATTGTTAATAAGATTAGACTTTTTCTTTTATTTACCTCTTTCATGTTATTACCTCTTCTTATTTATTTTGTAAAAAAATCACATATTTTATTCTTATAGATATTATAGCACTTTTTGGTCTATTTCCCAAAGAAAAATAATTTTCATGTAAAATAATGAAAAAATTAAATGGGTGATATACACATGATTGTTAAAAATTTTCGGGAATCACGGGAATTATTAGACTTAAAACAAAAAGATTTAACAACTTTATTTAAAGTTCATTTTTCAACTATTTCAGGTTGGGAAACAGGACAAGACACAATACCTCTACGCCATTTAATAAAATATGCCAATCATTATGGATATAGTTTAGATTATTTATTTGGCTTAAAAGAATATAATGAAGATTATTTGCCCTTAAAAATAGATTTAGATATCATAAGTAATAATTTACGAACTATACGGAAAAAACATAAATTAACCCAACAAGATATTGCTAATGTTTTAAATACAAGTTCTTCAGCTTATGCCCATTATGAGAATTCTCGTTACTTAATACCTACTACTTTTTTATTTAATCTTTCGTTAATTTATCCTAAATTTTCCATTGATGAGGTTCTAGGCAGAAAAAGAGGTTAAAAAACTACCTTTAGGGTAGCTTCATATATCGACATTTAAAAGGACAGGAAGCACAATCTGGTTTTTGGCTTTTACAAATGTATCTTCCAAATAAAACTAATTGATGATGACATCTACTCCAAGCCTCTTTAGGTAAAAAACGCATTAGTTTCTTTTCTATTTTTTCTACATCATCATTTTGCTTAGCAATTCCTAATCTTTTGGAAACTCGGGCAACATGGGTATCAACCGCAATGGCAGGAACATTATAAATATTAGATAAAACCACATTACATGTTTTACGCCCTACCCCAGGTAAACTTTCTAAATATTCGCGGTTATTGGGAACGACCCCATTATAATCTTTTACTAAGGCTTGAGCGATTTTTATAATAAAATCACTTTTTTTATTATAAGTTCCTACTGGATAGATTATTTTTTCAATTGCCTTTTTATTAGCTTTAGCCAAGGCAAAAATATCGTATTTGGAAAATAATACGGCGGTTACTTCATTTACTCTTTTATCCGTGCATTGAGCTGATAAGACTGTTGCAATTAACAGTTCATAATCTTTTGTATAATTTAGTTCACATCTAGCATCTGGATAAAGATTATCAAGATTTTTTATTAATTCAGTTGCTTCCATTTAACCAATCAAAATTTAGCACTTTAGTTTCATAATCCGGAATTTCATTATCATTACCTCGCATATGATTACTAACATCTTCCGTAGTTTTTAAGCCTTTCCTATGCCATTCATACAATATTTTATCAATATATTTTAAA
Source organism: uncultured Bacilli bacterium (assembly GCA_947627895.1). GTDB lineage: Bacteria > Bacillota_I > Bacilli_A > RF39 > UBA660 > Onthocola_B. The sequence goes on along the minus strand of CANQXV010000004.1, from coordinate 14,026 downwards.
TTTTTAACTCCATTATAAGTTGCTTCTTTTAAAGCCGCTTTAATTAATTCTTCACTAAAACCTTTTTCAATCCAAGCATTAATTATTTCAAAATCCATACTAGATAGGGTTCTGCCAAATTCTGCTTCAAAAACACTAAAAATATCGGCTTTTTCTTGTTTCTTTTCTTGAGACTTATCTTCTAAAATCATATTTTGATAAAATGGTTCTAAACTAATTTGATCACACATTTTCCCATCACCATTTTTAACAGTTTCGACTTTGATTATTTTTTTAGTAAGTAAGGAACTATAAGCTTCTAAAATTTCTTCTTCACTCATTTGTAAAACTTTTTTTATTAAATCAACATTAAAAGTTAAATCAAAAGAATTATCAAAATATGAAAGAAGTAAAAATTCTGGTAAAGATAATTTATTTTTAACTCCTTCCCGAATAAAATTAGATTCTAATACTAAATGCTTATTTTTAACGGTCATAGAGTCACTTCCTTTAAGTTTTTTACTAACAATTTTTATTATAGTCTTATTTTTAATTTTTGTAAATTAGATTTTAGGAAAAATTATTTCCTTTAAACCTAAATCGGTAATTAAGTTTAAAGCTTTTTCTTGATATGGTTCTTTCATTAATTTAGCTATCTCTTTTTCTTTTTTAGCAGCACTTATCTCATCAAGTAAATCTTTATTATTTTTTATAGCTTTAACTAGATTTTCATCTAAATTAAAGTTAAGAGTAACCGCAAATCTAAGGGCTCTGATGATGCGTAAAGGGTCTTCCTTTATTCTAGTATCAGCATCGCCAATCATTTTTATTGTTTTGTTATTTAAATCTTCTAATCCCTTATGGTAATCAATAATGTTTTTATCTTCATCCATACAAATGGCATTAATCGTAAAATCTCTTCTTTTTAAATCAGTCATAAGGTCAACATTAAAATTAACTTTTTTAGGAAAACCTTTTCGGTATACCATATCTTCCCGATAAGGGGTAATAGTTATTTGGTAATCTTCTTGTTTAAAATTTATACCTCCGAAGGCATTAGGTTTAAGATGAAAAATATGTTCTAAATCCCCGGGAAGTGCCGAAGTACAAATATCAATATCTAAAGAAGATTTACCTAAAAGATAATCACGAACAAAGCCACCTACTAGGTAGGCTTCAAAGCCTTGAGTTTTAATTGTCTTTAATAAATCTAAGGCAATATCCATATTTATTTACAACAAGAGGCTTCATAAATACTATTAATATTATGTTCTAAAGTTTGGTTAAATTCAGCATCACTTTGGGCATAATTTAAGTCTTCTAGTAAAGCCCGCGAAAATGAAGCAATCATCTTGTGATTAGTTTTTAGTATTGCATTAGCTTTGTCTCTGGTATAACCTCCGGATAACGCGACAATTCTTAAAACATGAGGATTAGTTAGTAACTCATCATAAAAGTTAGTTTTTTCGGGTAAAGTAAATTTAAAAATTACATCATAATCGCAAGTTGCTAAGGCTTGTTTTACTTCATCTAATAAAATTTGTTCACAACCAAATTTTTCAATTGCATAAATATCTACTTCGGGTTCAATAATAGGAACTAAACCAAAACTAGCAATAGTTTTAGCTAAAGCAAATTGTTGAGTTACAACTGCGTGTATTCCTTCTCTATTAGGCTCATATATAACAGAACGCATTTTAGTTCCAACGATATTTCGGGATGTTAAATCTTTTAAAGCATCTTCTAGATTGGGAATATCTTTTAATAATTTAACACCATTGTTTTCATCTTCTAATCCTTTATCAATTTTTAAGAAAGATAAAATATGTTTATCTTCCCATAGATAATCAGCTGTATATTTCCCATTTACTTTATTATTCATTGTATGTTCAAATAAAATTACCCCTAAAATTTTATCTTCGGTAAATACGGGAGAAGACACTATTCTTGACCGCATTTCATGAATATAGTTAAACATTTCCGCATCCGTTTTATAACTATCTTCCGGGATTCCATAATTTGCTAAAGTCTTACGGCTACTACCCCCACTTTGGTCTAAAGCCGCGATAAAACCTTTTCTTTCTTTTAATATTTCTAATTTTTCTTGCATTTTAACCTCGCACTCTTTAGATTAAGTATAGCACAACTTTTCCCAAAATAAGTAGTCTTTTGCTTAAAATTGACTATTTCTTAACAGTTAACTTTCGGGCTAAAGAATAAGAGATACGACTATATGGGTGCAACAAAAAAACTATTTCTGATTTAGAAACATCTAGTAAATCTTCATACTTAGCTTTAATATAAGCTTTATATAAAGCATTATTAGTTTTATTTTTTAAATAATCATCTAAAGATATACCACTATTTACTTTACAAGGACAAGCCATTTTTTTAGGATAAATTTCACCTACATTTTCTTTTTCTTTATCAATTAATTCGACTACCATTTGGAAAAGATGACATTCATTTATTTCTTCAGAATCACCGACAAAAATATTGTAATCGGGAGTATCCTCATTACCAAGTAAAGACAATAAAATTAAAAAAGCAAATTCGGGTAAATTTTCTTTTGGAATCAATAATTTATCATAATTTCTTTCTTTAATCCATTGGGCATATTTAATGGTTCCCTCAACCCCTAAAGAAAGAATAGCCCTAATAGCCAAAGTTAAAATAACATTAACACGAGAAAAATGTTTTATAAAGTCCGTATCTAAAGAAGACATAACATTAAGATTTAAAATAGTTGTAATAATTTCTTTAATTGCTTTAAAATAAGCATTTTGCTTAAAAATATCTTCGGTATCACTATTATAAATGCTTTCGATTAAAGCAAGGACTGCATCATTTAATTTACCACTACTCTTAGGAAATCTATGATATATTTCCGTTGGGCTTAATTCTTTAAAATCATATACAAACTTGGAGGCAATATCATGATTTTGAAATCCTAATAAATTATAATAAAAACTTAATACTTCATCATTTACATTAAAACAGCGATGAGTTTTCATTTTTTTCTTCCTTTCACCAAAAATATTTTATATTATAATTTTCTAATTGTCAATTGACGGAAAATGGTAATTATTAGAATCCTCGACCACTATAATTAAGGCCTGGGATAAGCGGGTCATAACGACTTACATATTGATATATTTTTTCTTGAAAATTACGGCGTAATTCGGTAATTGTTATTGGTCTTAAATAACCTTCTTCATCATAGATAAAGTAACTATTATTTGAACTATCTTCCGTTATCCCATTTTTATTTATGGTTATAATAGCGGTTGCCATGGCTTTTTTATAAGCATTACTAGTTATATTATTTTTAACAATCGTTATTTTAATTTCCTTATCTTTAAATAAAGAATGTTTTAAACTAATTAAATAAGCCATTGGCGTCATACCTGTATAAGGAGTATCATTTATTTTAGAAGCGAGTATCTGCATTCTTTCTTCAAAAGTTTTATCTATAACTTCTGGCAACATTTCGGTATAAGGGCTTTTTAATTCTTCAGATTGAATTTTTAATTTTAAAAATAGATCATATACTTGTTGTTCAATTTCCATAAATTCCTTACTAGTTTCGGCATTTTCATTAATGCACTCTAAACCAACCAAAGGCTTACCTACTTTAACATAAAAAACATCGCCATTAAGAATTCCCGTGAAAGCATCAGCTGATACCATATATTTAGAAATCCGATATTCTAAAAAAGCATGTTCACTGCCATAATTTTTTTTATTTTCTCCATACCGAATTTCTAAAGGAATATTGTATTCGCGTAAAAGAAAAGCATAAATGGCGGCGAATTCATAACAAACTACTAGATTATTCGTGGGACTTATTTCCCTAATATGATTTATATCAGCGTGCTTTTTAACAACTTCCCCTCTTTGATCAAAAACATAATATTCATCATCATAGGTAAGTAAATCACACATTCTTAAATAAATAAAAATACTTTTTTCTAAAAGAGTTAAATTATTAGGTATATCTTTTAAAATAGCCATTTTTAATTCCGGATTAACTTTAACTTGAGAAACAATGTCACCACCATTATCATATTTTTGATTTAAGGCTTGAATATCGATTAACTTTGAATCAACTATTTCTTGATATCTTTTTTTAATAATATCCGGCACTAAATAATTATTCAATATTTCATATTTTAAAAAATGAGCCACTAGATAAGCAAAATGGAAACTATTAATATCATTTATTTTTTCATTTTTAAAAGAAGCATAAAAAGAGTCTTTATCTAAAAAAATAAAGGAAAGTAAAACCGGAATAGGTACATCATATTCCATATCATCAATTCTTAAATGGTATTTTTTATTACCAATATTTTTAATATAGCTCGCAAAAAAAGCACTTTCAGATAATTTATTAAAACGCTTTCTTGTTTCATCAGTAAAACTAATTTTACCTTTAGCTTTTAGTTTTTCGATATTTTCAATTAAAGATACTTTACTTATTTCTATTATTCTAGCCGCGGAATATTTATAGACTAATCCCACAATAATTTTTGGAATTTCCCCGCCGATTAATTTTTCGACATAAGTATAATATTCAGGCCTTTCTAAAATACTTTGATATAGTTCCTCTTCCTCTGTTAAAAATCCCATGTGTTTAGCGTGTTCCCTATAGATTAATAAAATTGCTTCTTCTTGCCCTTGATACTTTGGAAAACGCTTTAAAAAGTCCTCTCGTAATGCTTGAGGATTAGAATCTAAAAAATATTCTGGAATTAAGAACTTATCATTCATAAGTATTACCTCTATAACATTTTAACAGCTTTTACTAAAAAGCGCAATTTATGTAGATAGACTTTACAATTACTTATTTCTTTTCGTTAAAGTTAGTTCCTTGGTTAATGCATCCATTTTAGGTTTTAAACTAGCATAAAAGTTAGCAACATCATCTTTAATTATAGTTTCATCATAACTACCTAAAAGAATTGCATCTAGTAATTGATAATCTAAGCTTGCATCCCCATTTCGGGAATATTCGATGGCTTTCTTAACTAAATAATCAAAACTTAAAATAAAAAATCGATGATATTTATAATCGGAACTAAAATCATAACGATGCCATAAAGTTTTACTATTAGGAGTATCCACCATAAAAGACTCAAAATAAGTTGGGTCAATATTTACAAAACACCAATTTTTAAAATATTCTTGACCCGACACATACGCAGAAACACTCTTTTTAATTAAAATTTTCTTTACTATAATGGCAACATCAATACCCTCACAAATAAAATTTAACATTTCGCCTGTTTTATAACTATAATCAATTAGTTTTTCAATTTCTAAATAAGATAAAGAATGTGGTATTGTTACCATTAATCTCGTACATTCAAAAAACTTTGGCGACCTATCTTTCTTTTCCCAAGGTTTTTCTTGATTCCGCGGATTTTCCCAAAACATCATGATATTTTCATAATCAATAGTTTTAACTCCTTTTTGAATCATGAATAAACCAAAGGTTTCAGGAGTTTCTTTAGAACCATAGGTATCAATATATATTCTTTTCCAATAAGAAAGCAACATAATACTACCCCAGACTTTACTAGTTTTATAAAATTTTAAAATTGCTTCTTTAGGATTTTTAAGAAGATTTTGGTAATAAGTAAGTTGTTGTTCTAAACTGGCAATTGCAGTTACCAACTCCCAAGGTTTAAGATCAAATTTGGCTCTTTTCATAGCATGAGCCACCATGAAGAAATCGTTTTGATAATGCCTACATAAATCCATCACTTGTTCATATTGCTTACTAAATATGGGATGTTTACTTGCTGAGGCAAAAAAATCTCTTAAAATAAGTTCATAAAAAATATAAGGACTAACTTCTTGATAAGATAAGTCCATTTTTTGCGCTGTTTTTTTTAAATCGTCTTCCCCTCGAGCTTTATTAATCGATTCTAAAACTCCTTTGGGCGAATGCAAATCATAATCTAAAATATAACGACAAGCTCTATTTAAGTTTTGTTTATTATTTATAGTATCATCTAAAATATGATCATAAAAATATTGTCTTAATTTAAGCATTCGATTTACTTCCGGTGAAAGTTTAGTTTCTCTTGCAAGTAAATTCTCGAAGGAACTCCTATTATTTTCTTTTCCTAATTTTTCGATAATGGCTAATTCTAAAGTATCTCCAAAATTTTCTGGACTTCCCTTTTCTAAATAAGTTAGGTATTTTCTACGATTTATTTGTAAATGTCTTTTAATATTTTTAATTTTATTTTGCCAAATGCTAATTAATTTTTGATTTAATTCTTTTTGAAATTCAGTTAGAGAAACAAAATCTTGAGGATCTAAACCTTTTATTTTTCTTTTTTGAGTTAGGGCTCTTTCCCTACTTTCTTCAAGTCGTCTTTGTTGATCTTGAAAATGTTTAGTATTCTTCATTATTTGCTTTTTTTCTTGAACTAATTTATTTAAAATAAGCATAACTAAACGATAATTAGTGGTATCTTTAATTGAAGGGATTATATCCTCTACTTTAGTATCAATAGCCAGTGGTAAAAGCTGATCTTTAAAACTAATTCTAAAATCCCTAATTCCATATTTTATTAATATATCTTTAATAATTTTAGCAATATCACTAGTAAATACGGGTATTTTAGTATTCATAAATAAAACATAAGGAATTTTTGAAACATATACTTCATTAGCAATATAATCAAAACTAAAAGTTAAAGTTCCAACATATCTTATCTCTTTTAAAAGAACCCCACTTTCTAATTGGCAAGTGCTTACTAAATTAAAGCAATTACAATTTAATAAATTATTTTTTTCTTCTGCAGTAATATTATATTTGCTGCTAACATTACTCTGAAATAACTTATTTATATTACCATTATATGTATCTAATAAAGCATAATAAGGATTAGTAAGAACCATTGCTACCCTTCTTTCGTTATTAATTATTATACAAAAAAACTAATTAATTGCAAGAAATTCCTTAGTTTTTCTTTTAGTGTTATAAAATAATTTTAAATTAAAGGAGAAAACTATGGTAAGTTATGAAGGAATCTTTTTTGATCAAAAAACAGTTGAATTAATTCATTCGTTAGAGACTAAAACTTTGGCATTAGTTAATGATGAGATTCATTGTATTTTTAAATATCATCCTAGTAAAGAAGAAATATTTAATAATTTAGTTGGTCAAGAGTTTGAGGTTACACTTATTGGTTATGGCAATGATAACCATAATAGTGGTTTTGAAATTAAAATACCTGATAAACTATTACCATATTATTTAAATTATGATGAACAAGATTCTAAAAAGTTAAAAATACCGCATATTACCGCATCTATTTCTGAAGGCGCAGAATCCTCTGATACAAAAAATCATAAATTTACACCTTTAAAACAACCCATTAAAATAAATGGTCGCTTTGGTTTTTGGATTAAAGAAGAAAATAAAGAGTACTTATCTTACACTCCTTACTTAAAATAAAAAGTTATATTTTTGATTTATAATTCAAATAAATATATGTTTTCTAGATATTTATCTCTAAATAAATTATTACCTATATACTTTCCACCTAGATGTTTATAAAATTCATTAGAGGGATTGCCATCTAAACAGCCAATAATTAAATTTTTTATTCCTTTTTTTACAATATTATTAACGGCATATTCATATAACAATCTACCATAACCATTTCCTTGATATTCTTTTAAAAGATATAAAGCATGAATTTCGGCTGCATCATCAACCTTTTCACTATCTAAAGTATAATAAATCCAGCCAATTATTTTATCTTGTAAAGTTAAAACATAGTAATCTGGTTGTTTGTTTATATTATTTTTTAATTTTTCAGCCGTTTCTTTTTCATGGTCAAAAAATCCCTTTAAATAATCGTCATCAACTATTCCTTTATATGTTGTATTCCAAACAACCGCAATAGAATGGGCTAATTCCGTAGAATCTTCTATCTTTCTTTTTCTAATTATAGGTTTCATTATATTCATCTCCTAACATAGTTTATAGAAAGTATAGCATAAATATAAACATTTTAAAACTCAAGTCTCTATTTGAACTTAGGGGCCTAATTATGGTGAATTTGACTTTTTAGAAGTAAAATGCTATCATATCAACCATTAACAAGAGGTAAAATTAAAAATGTTTGGAATTAATGAAATAATAAGAAAAGTAACTAATAAAAAACCTTTAACAGAGCAAGAGAAGTTTAAAATCCTACATTCTAAAAGAATAAATTCAAAAGTTGTAAAATATTTGATTGAAAGGTTAAGTGAATTACATATTGAAGTTTTAGGTGATTATGAGGGTTCAATATTTGAATTAATGCCTGTAGGAAAACTTGAAGGATGGTGCTGGCAGACTACTGAATCAGCGATAGTATTTTTAAATGATGATGACTATATTGAAAGAGGAACTCTGAAATTTGATAAAAGAACTCCCGAGTATTATCACGCTTGGATATGTTTTAGTTTTAATGGTACAGAATATGTTTTAGACCCCTGTTTAAGTTTTTTATGTAAAAAAGAGGATTATTATAAAATTTTTGAAATTGAAGTAAAAGGAAAAGTTACAGCTAAAGCAGTTAAAAAAGAGTTAATAAAACAAGTAACAACTCCTAAAGAAGAATTTACTTCTGAAATTCATAAAAGTTTTGAAACATTTTTGAAAAGTTTTTTAGGAGACGCATATGAAAGTTATCAAGAGAAAAAAAGAGGAGAAGTTGTAGTTCAAGGCCCGGAAGATGTAAATACACCATTATATAGAAATGGTGCTGGTTATAAAGCAGAACTTGAAGATGAAAAAATAAAAAAATTAACTGTTCACTACTATTATACTGATTGTTAATTATGTTATTAATAAAAATTTGATATACTATAAATATTTTTAACAACGCTGGTAAATTACTACTAATTATCTAAAAAATTATAATAATTTAAAAATTCATACAAATATGGAGATAATATTTTTAAATCCGTTGGGTTGTTTTTAATCATCCATAACAAAATATCCATACAACTAAATGAATTATTAATTTTGAGTAAAGTTATTTTTGATGGGGAAATACTTTTATTACTAAACGTATGCATATTCCAATAATCCATTTTTTTACTACTCATTTTATTTTGCTTGGCATAAACACATTTTAATAGCTTTCTATCAAAATTTTGGCTTTTTACCTCATCGATATCTTTATAAGAAAAATCTATGCCATCTTCTAAATCCAATATTAGAAAACAACTATTATCCAATATTTCTTTCATTATTTTGAATGATTTTACTTTAACTGGTTTTATTCTAAATTCTACCCAAACAACCATATTTACAAAAATTGCTACTAAATAACGTATTAAAGGCAGGCGCATAACAAAAGTACAAAAACGATAAAAAGGAATATCTGCTTTTTCACCTGGTAAATCTGTTAATCTTTTAGCAATTAGCCAACGAATCCACGAATCAAAAATAGAAAAAACACCATTAACACCAATAGCAAAAAAAATTTTTTCTGATTTTTCTATGCCCGTAGCACTATTTCCAATTTTGGGAAGAAGGCCATTAATATCTATACTTTCAATATTATTTTTATTAGTGTAATGAAAAAAAGAAAACTTGGTATCAATATCTTGTATATCCTTAATCTTAATATTTTTTAAAGCCATTTTTTACTCCATAACTATTAAATTTGTTAGTTTCTAACAACATAATATTATCATAAATTTGAACATTTTAAAACTCGAAAAAAGTCCGAGTTTATTATCTATCTGGGGAAAATGCCGAAATAATCTACAAGTTTTATTTTGTTTAGTTCTTTTTATTATGCAATTATTTAACGCATCGATAATAAATTCTGGTTCATAAATGTTTTCCAGTTGCACCATTGGTATTCCTAATCGATTCATTTCTTTAATTACTTGATCTATTCCATAATAAATTAATAGCATTGATTTCTCCGTATCTTTAGGAGGAGTAACTCCAAGTGATATACCTATTTTAAATGGTTCTTCAATTTTACCATTAAACTTTAATAATTCTGTTTGCAAATCATAACATCTATTGCAGTATAATGGATTTTTATTTTCATCTAAAGTATATTCATTTTTATCAAATATAACTGTATTAATATGAGCTCCAAAAGCAAAATTATTTCCATAAGCATATAGTCCTACACAACATTGTAAATTTTCAATGTATAATAATGGTTTATCTTTAGTGGAAATCCTCCATTCATGCATCGGTACATGTTGTATTTTTTCAATGTCTATTTGTTCAACATCAAAATTCCAAATTTTTAAGGATCTTTCAATTAAACTTTTATCCAATTCCATTTTTTCGCTTCCTTTACCTAACTAATATTTCGTTATAACAAAACGTTTAACCACCCTAGGTATTTTGAAAAATATGTAAAATTATCTAATTTTTTTGTTATAAAAAACAGCTTTTTCAAGTCCAAGAATATATTTTCATTATATATTTTTTTCTAACTTTTCGAAACATTTCATACCTATCTGATCTCCTAAGGGAAAAAATACAACAAATTTGAATTAATTATTTCTATATCTAATTGTTAATAATAAAATTAATAAACAAAAAAATAATTCTAAAGACGTTTCAAATATTAACATTGTATCCTTACTAACACAAATTGCATATGCAGTAAAAGATAAACTACTTATTACCCATAAAATCCATGATGAAATGCTTAAATCATCTGATTTTTTTGTTTTTAATAATTTAACTGTTTGAGGAAAATAAGAAATAAAAGTACAAATTGAGACAATTCCTAGTAAACAATTTCCTAACAAATTAGTCACTCCTTTACAGCTTATTAATTGTCATTACTATTACTATTTTTGAAAATATGCAAGCGTGTTTTTTAATTTTAATTTTAAAATATTCATTTAATTCCAATTAGGTATTTATCAATATTTTTTAATTCTTTATTCCATCATTGTTTTTTAAGATTTCCATTTGATTTCTAGCAGAATCATTAAGTTTTATTAATCTTTCTTTTTGTGATAATCCTAATTTAATAAATTCAGCATTGGAATTAAAAGTAGGACTTAACCAGCTAGCGAATTCAAATGCTATATCAGGATGAGCAAATGTTCCTATGCTATATTTCCCACCTTTAGAATATATTCCTTTGGCATTTGTCCTATCAATACATCTTTTGGGACTTAAAGTAAATGATGAATATCCAAATTCATTATTTTTCATTTAAACTTTTTATTTTTTGTAATTCAAATCTATATTTTTGTCCATTTTTATTTATTTCATCTAAAAACATATCATATGGTCTGCACCATAATTTATTATCTCCATATAATGCTCTATATGCTACCATTTTTTCTCCTGTTTCACTATGATAAATTATATCTTCTACTATATATAAATCTCCTTTATAGTGTTTATAAATTCCTTTAATTTTTAAAGCTCTCATATATTCCTCCTATCTAAAATAAATTTTATCATAAATTATTGAATATTAAAACTCGAACTTATCAAATTCAAAAGTTCGAGTATCATATCAATTTGGTGCTTGTGGTGGGACTCGAACCCACATGATATTGCTACCACTGGATTTTGAGTCCAGCGCGTCTACCAATTCCGCCACACAAGCAAATATCGAAATAATTATAACATACTTATCAAAAAAAGTAACTTAAAATTACTAAGTTACTATGATTCTTTATAATTAGAGGTGAAAAGATCAGCATCATTTTCAATATTTTCTAATTCTTTAATTGTTGGTAAATCCTCTAAAGAAGATAGACCAAAATAATCTAAGAAGAATAGTGTAGTGCGATAAAGGTTGGGTTTACCTGGCAACGAACTTTTACCACTTACCTTTACTAAGTCTTTGGCAACTAATTTTCTTATCATATTAACAGATGCAATTCCTCTTAATTCATCGACTTCCGCTCTGGTAATAGGTTGATTATAGGCAATTATGGCTAAAGTTTCTAATGCCGCTTGACTTAAGAAGTTATTTTTTTCTTGCATAAGCACTTTTTGATAGAAATCTTTATGTTCTTTCTTCGTTGTTAATTTAAATTTACCACCTAAAAAACTAATGCGAAGCCCATGAAAATCTTGACTATATTCGTCTTGTAAAGCCTTTAATAATTCTTGAGCTTCCTTATCATCAATTTCTAAATTTTTACTTATCTCTTCAATTGTTAGGCCTTCATCCCCAACGATAAAAAGTAAACCTTCTAAAATTGCTTGTTTATTCATGTTCCACCTTCTTGATTAAAATATCGGAAAAATTTCGATTTTGTAATAATAATATTTCGCCACCCTTACACATATTTAAAATAGATAAAAAGGTTGCGACAACTAATTCCTTGGAATAATCTTCGAAAAGATCAAAGAACTTAACATTATCCCTGTGTTTAAGAAAATCTCGAATATAATTAGTTCGGGCCTCGACACTTATTTCTCTTTTCGCTATTCTCGTACTTAATGGCTTTTGGTAATTAATTCGCTTTTGTAATTCTTGTAAAATAGTTGCTAAAATATCCGGGTCTTGTCTTTCATAATTAAGATTATCCGAAGCAATATATTCACTTAAAGCCTCCGGTACTTTCGTATAATATTCGCTTCTATTTTCTTCTAATTTATGTAGTTCTTCCGTCACATTTTTATATTTTTCGTATTCAATTAATTTATTTTTTAAATCTTCTTCACTCGTAATTGTATACTCATCAGTTTCTTCTTTTTCATCTTTTAGATTAAGAATTAACCTACTCTTTAAATGAATAAGTTCACTTGCCATAACTAAATATTCACTCGCATTATCTAAATCTTCTTTATCTAAAGAATTAATAAACTCTAAATACTCATCAATAATATAAGCTGTATCAATATCATAAATATTCATTTTGGCACTACGTACCAAATGTAATAATAAATCTAGTGGCCCCTCAAAATCTTTAATGTGTAGATTCATAAGTCCTCCTTTAGTTGCAATTATAACCTCGAGCTTCCACTTCAAAATTTATCGTTTTAGCTGTTGCTGTTTTCGCATAATAATTATTATTTTCTAAACTATCTATGGCTGCTAAAGCGGGATCAATTACATAATTAAATATGGTTGATGCCTCATTAGTACTAGTTGCAACTGTTACCCCATTAGCACTATTTAAAGATTGCATTTTACTTTGGTTAGCACTTAATAAAGTACTATAGTTAGCATTATTTTGATCAAGCGTAACTACTTCATTTATTTGGGTTAAAACATTATTCGTAAAAGTATAAATATAATTTGTTTCATTTAGTCTACATGAAAGAATACTACTACCATTTTCATTAGGAGGCAAAATAAATTCGGGATAATCGTCGGGCATAATTTGTTTTAAATACAAAGAACTTATATTTTGGGCCGTTAAAGCAAAAGTCATATTTTTCTTTTCCGAAGCTTTATAGGTACCTTCTCCTACTAATATTCTTTTAATTAAAGTATCCGTGCTATCAAATAATTCCAAATAATATTTTTTACTTTGTAAAGATACAGGTGTATCTTTAATATTACTAACATCAAATGTTAAAACATTATTCGTATAACTAAAATTATTAACTAAAATATCATCATTTTGAATATTAGGATTAGAAGCAAAATCAAAACGAGTATCCTCAACCCCAACATCGTCTTCATCTTCTCCTTCATTTGGTTTTTGAGTAGGATTCGAAGGTGATATTGTCATATCAGGATTATTTTTCTTTTTATATTCTTCATACTTTTCAGATAAAGTTGGTAAAAAATAAACAACGCCAATAAAAATAGCAAATAAAAGAATAAGACCAATAAAATTAGTTTTTCTTTCTTTAATAGTATATAAAACGGTTGGTTTTAATTCTTCATTGGAAATAACAATTTTTTCTTTATTTTTTTTGCTCATCCACTTCCATCCCCATTCATTATACAAAAAAATTATACTATATTTAGTTAAATGACACAAGAAAAAACTGTTAATCATTAGTTAAAATGATACCGATTTATAATATAGATAACAAACAAAGGTGAACTTTGTTTGTGGGAGGTAT
>CANQXV010000003.1 GCA_947627895.1 uncultured Bacilli bacterium | reverse complement strand
AATTGTAAAAGAGAAAAAGTTTGGTATAATGGAATAGGATAGGGAAAGGTGTAGATAGTAGTGAAAAAGAAAAATGGATTTGTATTTATCGAAACAATAATAACCATAGTATTCTTGGCCGCGGCATTACTAGTATTGTATGGAAGTTATAGAAATGCGATCACGGAAGAAAAAACCAAAGTATATTATGATGATATAGGATATTTGTATCGAAACTATTATCTTGCCGATTTTTTAATAAATAAAACGGAAATAAATGATTTAAAAGATACGGGATTTAATGAAAAATATACATTAGAAATAAATAAAGATGTATATAGTGAACTATTTACTGAATATCAAGCAAGTGAAGATTATCCCGCGGAGCTTGAAAATATAACCAAAAAATTTAACGTAAATAAAATGTTGGTGGTATCGGATGAAATAATCACGGAATGCTTTAATGCGGCTGCGAATAAAAAATGTGATGCCTCATATGAAGGCTTAAGTGAAGGTTTAAGTAGATATATCGAAACCATGAATGTGGAAAGAGACGAAGATGACAGAGTAAACTACTATCTAGTTACAGAATATAAAGAAAAATCTACCGAAGATGGTGTAGCAAAATGTAATGAAAATGAAGAAAATTGTCAAAGCTTTTATGTAACCTTAAAACTAGATATTAATAAAGAAATTGAAGTAGGAGAAAGTAGTTTAGGAGAAGTATGTAAGGGAAAGAACTTTGCCAAATGTTTAAAAGATAATTATAAACTAGAAAATAATGAAGAAGGAGGAATCTACTATCATGATAAAGATGGAGAAGACTCAGGATATGGAGAAGATGAAGCAGGAGATTATTCATATCGTTATGCCGGTGTAAATGTAAAAAACTATATATGCTTTGGAACAGATGAAGATACATGTCCAGATGAAAATATGTATCGAATAATTGGAGTCTATGGAAATAATATCAAACTAATAAAAGAAAAAGATATAAATAAAGCCAACAGTGGTGTAACAACGAGAAGTGATATGATAAATGGGTATGAATCCAAATGGCAAAATATGGTAACAAATGCAGCATGGTATACCACTGGATTTGCAAGAAGTGAAATAGGAAAAACGGCGAAAGAAGTGTATGCAGCAGAAATAAAAGGAGCAACCACGAATAGTAAGACAGGACTTATGTATGTAAATGAATATATGTATAGTGCACATCCATCATATTGGGAAACAATCGGAACAGCCTATAGCCAAGCCAGAGAAAAGAACTGGATGTATCAAGCGGGATTAATAGAATGGAGTGTAAGTAAAGAAGTAGGAACGAGTAACTACTATGCTATAAATATTGAAGGAAATGTGGGATGGAACCCAAGTAGTACCGTAAGTATGGCAAGGGGAACAATCAATTTAAAAGATACCATAATCCTAACAGGAGGAGAAGGAACAAGATCCAATCCCTATCGGGTAGCAGATGTAGGAGTCATAATCAAAAGTGTAGGGAAAAACGAATCATTCCATAGCATAGAAGTAGAAGTAACCGCGGAAAGCCAAGATGGAAGAATAAGTAAATATTTCTATAGTATAGATGAAGGAAAAACGTGGAAAGAAAGTGAAAGCTATAAATATACGTTTGATGGTCTAGAAAGTGATAAAGATTATAAAATAAGAGTCAAAGCCTTAAATAATCGAGGAAATTATTCGGAAGAATATGAATTGCCATGCCATACATTATATGAAGGACCAAAGGTAGTATTAGAACATGTAAGTCAAACAATAAATCAAGTAGTAGTAAAAGCAACGACAACAATAGGAAGCGGGACAATAGCGAAGTATGAATATAAAGTAGGAAATGGTTCATGGGTAACAGTAAATAGTAGTGCAATAGTTGATACGCATACCTTTACAGGATTAACAAGTAATACGGAATATACCTTTACGGTAAGAGTAACAGACCAAAAGGGATTGACAGCCGAAGCAAGTGTAAAAGCTAAAACAGATTATGAAGATCCAAAGGTAGATTTAGCAGTTTCAGTAGTTGATTACTATAGTATATCTTTAAGGGCCATTGGAACAGCAGGATCAGGAACTATCAAAAAATATGATTACTATTTAAATGGAAAATACGTTTATACCAATAATATGGCCGCAAGTAATACCTATGTATATCAAAGTTTAAATGAAAATACTTCTTACACTTTAAAAGTAGTAGTAACTGACGTTAATGGTCATACTGGTGAAAGGTCACTAACTCAAAAAACAAATCAGATTTTAACACCAACATTAAATATAACTTCAAGTTCTGAAACTGATAGTATAACTGTTTATCCAAATGCGACTGCTAGAAGTGGTACTTTATCCTCATGTAGGTATAAAATAGGAACCAATGCTTGGGTAACTGGTAATTGTAGTTCATATACATTTACTAATTTAACAATGAGTACTAATTATACAATAAGTGTTGAGGCAACCAATAGTTATAATAAGTCTACGTCGGCTTCCAAAACAATAAAAACTGCAGATGTTAAAAAACCAACTGTAAGAATTACTAATGCTTATGGAACGGGAACAAATTCGATATATGTTAGTGCTACAGGAACTAAAGGAACATATTCAATAGATAGATACGAATTTTATGTTGGAAATAAAAAATGTACGAAAAGTACATCTGGTACTTCTGCATCTTGTGATGTAACTGGTTTAAGCATTGATACGTATTATTCTATTACAGTTTATATTTATGATACAAAAGGGAACTACTCAACCGCTAGTAGTTCAGCTCGAACATTATCAGTAGTGGACCCACAGGTTGAAATAACTAATGCTTATGGTACATCAGCAGATTCAATATATGTTAGTGCTCGGGGAACCAAAGGGACATATTCAATAGATAGATATGAATATTATGTGGATGGCTATAAGGAATGTACAAGATATGATTCTAGTTCTTCTTCATGTACCATTTCTGGGTTATCTATGAATAGTTATCATAGTATAACAGTCTATATCTATGATACCCAAGGAAATTGGGACTCTGATTATAGTTCTGCCTATACCCTTGATGTAGACGAACCACAGGTACGGATATCAAGTGCATATGCTACGGGACCAAATTCTATTCATGTTGATGCCTATGTTACTAAAGGAACATATTCGATATCAAGTGTCCAATTCTACGCTAATTATTCCCTAAAATGTACAAAAAGTGGTAGTGGTACCGTATCATGTGATATGACGGGCTTAAGCGAGGATACCTCTTATTCTATTGAAGTAGA
Source organism: uncultured Bacilli bacterium (assembly GCA_947627895.1). Taxonomy (GTDB): domain Bacteria; phylum Bacillota_I; class Bacilli_A; order RF39; family UBA660; genus Onthocola_B. The sequence continues at coordinate 37,100 of CANQXV010000003.1, read as the reverse complement.
TGTATATGATACTCAAGGCAATTCTGATTATGCATATAGTTCAGCTCGAACCGAAAAGAAACCTGTTGTAAAAGAAGGATGGCAATGGGAAGGCTCTTGTTGGAAATACTTTGAAAGTGGTTCTTGGTTAGGGGGCTGGCGTTGGTTAAGAATTGATAGTAGTACTTGGTCATCCGAATATCGTTGGTGGTTCTTAAGTACAAGCAATGGTTGTCTTCAAACTGGACGACAATATTTACCTAAAAGTACCGAGGCTGGTGCTAATAAAGGATATTGTTATTATTATATTTCCGAATCTGATGGTATGCAAAAAAACACTTCGATAGGAGGATATTGTTATGGCAATGATGGTTGTCAAACAACTTGTTCCTCTTCGGGTGGAGGAAGCAGTAATTCATGTAGTCCATATCGTACATGTAGTTGCTACTGTTATGAGGACACCACTTATAAGGCTCATCAAAAAAGTTTCTGTGCAAACGATTGTAATTCTGCATGTCAATATCAAGGATATGCAAGTGGATCAGGGTCTTGCTGGTAAAGGAAAAGATTATGAAAAAATATATTAAAGAGCTCTGTGTAATTGCTGGTTTGTTAATAATATTAATATCGATTTGGATATTAATATATATTAAAAAAGGAACTTTGAAAAAGGAGACTTATGATTTAGTAGGAACAAAATGGAATTTAAATAAAGTTGTGCAATATAAAAATGAAACAATGTCAGAAGAAGAAAGTAATGTACAATTATTCCTTAATTTTATGGAAAATCATGTTAGTATATGCACTTTTTATGAAGATAATAGTGTTTGCTCTATGAGCGAGTATTATAGGGATGATTCGATATATGTTGTATCGAAAGGCGATTATTTAGATATAAACGGCGTAGTAACATTTGATGAAAATGGTAGTATTCAATTAGAACAAACAATAGATAATAATTCAAAAATAATATATTATTTTGAAAGAGGGTTATAAAATGAAAGAGGAAAAGAGAAAAAATAATCAAATCATATCCATAGGTTTAACAGTATTATTGCTTGCTATTGTAATTGTCGTTTTATTAATTGTGGCTAAAGTGAATAAACAAGAAGTTCCTAAGGAAAATGAAACACAAGAAGGGCAACAAACTGAACAACAAGAAGGTTTGGAAATTTTAAAATCATACACTGCTAAATGTGAAATTATTACTGAAAACGAAGGTTATCGGGAAATATATACCAATAATTTAAAAGTAGAAGGGGATAGATTATTAAATTCATTATCGTCTGTTAGAGTCGAATATACAGATGAAGAATTATATAATGAAGCTAAAAACGATAATTATGGTAATAGAGTAGAATTTAATGATGCTGAAAAAATTATTGAATATATTGATACCGAAGAAAATGCTGATTTTACAAAAGATGCTGATGGTAATGAAGTAGTACAAAGCTATAGTAATTATAAGGCAATATTAGAAAACAATGGTTATACGTGTACAACTGCTAATGAACAATAATTGAAGGGAAAAATTATGACTAATAAGAAAAAATTAATTATTATGGGAAGTATTGTTGCTTTAGTTGTTATTTTGGTAATTGCTATTATAATTGTGTTAAATAATAAACCTGAAGTAAAAAAAACGGAAACTAGTCCAGAACCAGAGAATCATCAAACGGAATCTTTAGAAGGCTATAATATTAAATGTACGGTAGATAACGAAATTGATGCTAACTATCGAGAAACTCACATTGAAAATTTAAAAATTGATGGCGAAAAAGTAATAAGTAGTCAATCATCAATAGTATTAACTTATGCAACTTTAGAAGAATACAAATTAGGTAAAGAAGACGAATATCCGGGGAAGGTCTTTTATAATGATGATGCTTTAAGTATCGAATACACTGTTGGTGATGAAATTGATTATACCAAGAATGCTGAAGGCGAAGAAGTAACACTTAATTTTAGTGAGTTTCGAAAATCTTTAGAAGAACTTGGTTATGTATGTAGTAGAAATAGTTAATGATAAAAAGTCATTAACTTTTTTTCAATTTATGAGAAATATATGATAAAATAAGAAGTAGCGAAATATTTAAAAGAGGTGCTTGTTATGGCTAAAATTATTTCCTTGGTAAATCAAAAAGGTGGCGTTGGCAAAACAACTACTAGTATTAATCTAGCTGCTGCTTTAGGTCGGTTAAATAAAAAAGTTTTATTAATCGATATGGATCCTCAAAGTAATGCTACGACAGGTTTAGGTTTAAATTCAAATGATTTTGATAATGATATTTATGAACTGATAACTAACCAATGTGATATAAGTAAAGCTATAATAAAAACTAAATTTCAAAATTTAAGTATTATTCCCTCAACTATTAATTTGGCTGGTGTTGATGTGGAATTCGTAAAAAAAATGTTAACAGATAAAAGTTTTAAACAAAATTTTCAATTAAAAAATCAATTAGAAAAAGTAAAAGAAAATTTTGATTATATAATTATTGATTGTCAACCATCATTAGGTCTTGGGACAATGAATGCCTTAGTTGCTAGTGATTCCGTGATTATTCCGGTGCAATGTGAATTTTATGCGTTGGAAGGGATTACGCAACTATTAACTACTATTATTACGATTCAAAATAGTATGAATGCTAATTTAAGAATTGAAGGAGTACTTTTAACAATGTTAGATGGGCGGACTAACATTGGTTTAGAAGTTATAGAAGAAATAAGAAAATATTTTGGAGATAAAGTATTTAATACCATTATTCCGCGGTTGGTTAGATTAGTAGAAGCGCCTAGCCATGGTAAACCAATTAATGAATATGATCCTACTAGTAGAGCTACCGAAGCATATGCCAATTTAGCAAAGGAAGTGATTAGTCGCGATGGAAACTAAAAAGAAAGCCTTAGGTAAAGGATTAGAACAATTATTTTCTAATTCGGTTATTGATTTCGATAATTTTGAACAATCAATAGTTGAAGAAAATGTGAATAATATTGTTGAAATTAATTTGGATGAAATAAGAAGTAATCCTTATCAACCAAGAAAAAGCTTTGATCCTGAAACTTTAAATGAAATGGCGGCATCAATTAAAGAATATGGACTTTTGCAACCAGTTATTGTTAAAAAAAGTATTAAAGGTTATGAACTAGTCGCCGGTGAAAGAAGAACTAAAGCAGCGAGAATTGCCGGTTTAACTAAGGTTCCTGCCATAATTAAAGATTTTACTGATCAAGAAATGATGGAACTGGCTTTAATCGAAAATATTCAAAGAGAAGATTTAAATCCAATAGATGAAGCGACATCTATTAACAATATTATTAAATTAAGAGGGTATACGCAAGAAGAATTTGCTAGCAAAATGGGTAAAAGTAGAAGTTATGTAACTAATATTTTAGGTTTATTGAAATTACCCGAAGAAGTAAAAAAAATGGTTGAAAAAAAGGAAATTTCTATGTCTCATGCCCGGGTATTAAGTAAATTAGATGACGACGAGCAAATAATTAATTTAGCTCATAAAATTATCAATGAAGATATTAATGTTCGAGATTTAGAAAAAATGACAACTACCGATGTATTACCTAAGAAAAATAAAATAAAAACTGAAAATAATTATCGGTTATATGAAAATTTAGCGGTTGAAAAATTAAATACCAAGGTTAGAATAACTAAAAATAAAATGGAAATATATTTTTCCAATAAAGAGGAATTAGAACAATTATTAGAAAGACTTGATATTAAAGTTGAGGATGACTAATGAATAGAGAATTTAAACTTGGTAATCAAGTAATAATGAAAAAACAACATGCTTGTGGTACTAATTTATGGACCATAATTAGAGATGGCGTTGATATAAAAATAAAATGCAATAATTGTGGTCGGGAAATAATGATGGATAGATTAGAATTTATGCGAAAATTAAAAAAGGTGATTGATTTTGAAAAAAAGGAAAAATAGAGAAAAAGTTAATTTACATCCCGTGATGGTGTATTTAATCTTAAGCTTAATTGTTATTATCTTAAGTGGGATTTTATCGTGGTTTAATGTTCAAGCAACTTATAATCAAATATCACCGATAACGGGAGAATATAGCGTTACAACTGAAGCAGTTACATCCCTTTTTAGTCTTCGTGGTTTAAAATATATTTTTACCAATACGGTTTCTAACTTTGCTAACTTTGCGGTGTTAAGCCACTTAATAATTATTTTATTAGGTATTGGTTTAATGGAAAAGAGTGGGTTCTTAAAAACAGTTATTACATTATTAACTAAAAAGGCTAAAAAAACAACTGTTACCTTTGTGTTAATCTTAATTTGTTTATCAACAAGTATTATTGGGGATTTATCTTATTTAATATTTATTCCTTTAAGTGCCTTGCTATTTTTATATGGTAAAAGGAATCCAATACTTGGAATTATTGCTTCTTTTGCGGCCTTAACTTGTGGTTCGGCTTTAAGTATGATTTTAACTAGTGTTGATTCCAGTTTAATAAATATCACGGAATTAAACTCGCAAATATTACTTGGTAGTTATGCAATTAATAGTTGGGCTTTCTTACTTATTATGATTGTAGCAATTATAACTTTAGCTTTTTTACTTACTAATATTACCGAAAATATAATTGCTAAGAGATTAGAAAAATATGACTTCGCGGAAGAAGAAGTGGAAGAAGATTTAGTTTTAACCAAACCCAAAATGCGTGGATTGTTACTGGCAGGAATTGTTGGGTTAATTTATTTATTAATATTTATATATAATATTATCCCAGGCTTGCCTTTTTCGGGTAATTTTCTTGATTATAGTCAGGAATTATATATTGATAAATTATTTAGTTATGAATCATTTTTTACTAATGGTTTTGTCTTCATTGTCGCCTTTTTCTTTGTATTACTTGGTTTAAGTTATGGAATTGGGGCTAGAACAATTAAGAATAATAAAGATTTTATTGATGGCTTAAGTCATTCCTTAAATGATATGGGAAAAATATTAGTTATGATTTTTGCCGCAGCTACTTTCATTAGTATTTTTAAACAAACGAATATTGGTAATGTTATTACGGTTGGTCTTGCTAATGTTTTAGGTCGAGTATCATTTAGTGGTTTACCACTTTTATTACTTATCTTTTTAGTTTCAATTATGGCGACAATCTTTTTACCAAGTTCGGTATCTAAATGGTCAATAATTGCGACAACGGCTATACCACATATTATAAATGCCGGAATTACGCCCGAATTTGCGCAAGTAGTATTTCGCTTTGGTGAATCCGTATCTTTAGGTTTAACCCCAATATTTGCTTACTTTGTTGTATATTTAGCTTATTTAGAAAAATATAGTCAAAATAGTGGTAATATTAGAGTAACTAATGCGATTAAAGTTCAATTACCATATAATATTGTTACTTTCTTAGTCTTTTTAGTTCTAATTGTTATTTGGTATATTATTGGTTTACCATTAGGTTTAAATACCGGAATTTCATTATAGTTAGGGGGAATAAAAAAATGTCATTAAAAGCAGGAATTGTAGGATTACCCAATGTTGGAAAATCAACTTTATTTAATGCGATAACTAAGAAAAATATTTTGGCGGCTAATTATCCATTTGCGACCATTGAACCCAATGTGGGAGTTGTTTTTGTGCCTGATAAGAGATTAGATTTTTTAAACACTTTATATGAACCGGCGAGTTTAGTGCCAACAACTTTTGAATTCACGGACATTGCTGGTTTAGTAAAAGGGGCAGCCTCAGGGGAAGGATTAGGAAATAAGTTTTTATCCCACATCAGAGAAGTTGATGCCATTGTTGAGGTGGTTAGATGTTTTGACGATGAGAATATTACGCATGTAAGTGGGGCAACTGATCCTATTCGGGATATTGAAATTATTAATGTTGAACTTATTTTAGCGGACCTTGATATTGTTATAAATAGATTAGGTAAAATTGAGAAAAAAGCGGATACGACGAAAGAAAAAGATGTGGTCTTTGAACGCGATGTTTTAAGAAAAGCGAAAGATGCCTTAGAAAAAAATATTGCTTTAAGACAAGTTGATTTTGATAAAGATGAGCTACTTGCTTTAAAGAATTTTAATTTTTTAACGATAAAGCCAATTATTTATGTGGCTAATGTTGATGAAGAAACGGTAGTAGTTGGGGATAATGATTACACTTTAAAAGTAAAAGATTATGCTGAAAAAGAAAATAATGGTGTTATTGTTATGTGTGCCAAGTTAGAAGAAGATTTATCGAATGTTGAAGATAGTGAAAGAGCAGACTTTTTAGCCTCAATTGGGATAAATAATAGTGGATTGGATAAATTAATATTTGCAACATATGATTTATTAGGCTTGGCTACTTTCTTTACTGCGGGCAAAGATGAATGTCGGGCATGGACTTTCCGTAAGGGAATGAAAGCTCCAAAATGCGCGGGCATAATTCATAATGATTTTGAACGGGGATTTATTAAAGCTGAGGTTATGAGTTATGATGACTTAGTCGAACTAGGTGATGAAAAGAAAGTAAAAGAAGCGGGACGCCTTAGAATTGAAGGTAAAGATTATATAGTTCAAGACGGAGATATCTGTTATTTCCGATTTAATGTCTAGGAGGCAGAATATGAATAAAATAATGAGTAAAACTTTTATGTGGATGACTTTAGGTTTAATTATCACTTTTGTAACAGGCTTCTTTGTTAGTCATAATGGGACAATGTATGAAAATATTTATCGGGGACCATGGTATATAATTTTAGCCATATTTGAAGTCCTTTTAGTCATATTTTTATCGTTTAAAGTTATGCGAATGCAAGTAAGTACGGCTCGTTGTACTTTCTTATTATATTCAGTTGTAAGTGGTCTTACTTTTTCATCCATCTTTATTTTTTATGAACTCACATCAGTTCTTTATGTCTTTTTAATAACCGCGGGCTTCTTTGCCATACTTTCATTCTTAGGCTATGTGTTAAAAACTGATTTAACCAAGATGAGAACTTATGTTATCGTGGGCCTTATTGCTTTACTTGTGGCAGGTCTTATCAATATCTTTTTAAATAATTCCCTACTCGATTTAATTATATCGATAGTTTGTATTTTAATATTCGTAGGTATTACAATGTATGATGTGCAAAAATTAAAAAGACTCACGGAGACTAACTTTCCTGAAGAAAACCTCGTTATCTGGGGAGCCTTAGATTTATATTTAGATTTTATTAACATATTTGTTAATATGTTATCATTATTTGGAAGGAGTGATAATTAATGGATATCAGTTTAAAAAGAATAGTTGCGTATCTTTTAGATATTGTCTTTGTTACTTTAATTGCAACTTTAATAACTAATGTTAAAGTTTTTAATCCTTATTATGAAAGATATAATGAAAATTATGATAAGTATGTAGAATTATTAACAAAGTATCAAAATGAAGAAATTGATGAAGAAGAATATCAAAAGGAATTTATTCCCCTTAATTATGAATTAAGCAAAGATAGCACTATTGCAAGTGGCGTAACCATTGCTTTATTAGTTGCTTATTTTGGTATTTATCAAGGCCTTGCTGGTGGTCAAACAATAGGTAAGAAAATGATGAAAATCAAAATCGTGGGTACTAAAGCCGAAAAAGTAAATGCCGGATTATATATTTTAAGATGTGTTATTTTAAATAATATAATATTTCGAATTTTATTACTTATTGGTCCGTTTATAACAAATGCCAGTACTTTTAATACCTATAGTTATGTCATGGAAATCTTAGAAGGAGTAGTTGAATGTGCTATTTTCGTTATGATTATGTTACGAAAAGATGGCCGTGGTCTTCATGATTATATCGCTGGGACTAAAGTAGTAAGTACGGTTCCAGTAGTTCCTGAAGAAACCCCAGTTACACCTAAGGAAGAAAGAGTAGAAGAACCAAAAGTAATTGAGGTAAAAGAGGCTAAAGAAATTAAAAAAACTAAAACTAGCAAAAGTACTAAAACTTCAAGTGCGACTAGGGCGAATAAAACAACAACTAGGGCTAAAAATAATAATTCAAAAAATACTAAAAATCAAAATTAGTATTTTTTTCTTGGCTTTTTTATGATAAGATAGAGTTAATATAGAAGGTGTGAGAAATGGAAGAACAAAATATTCAAAAACCAGATGAATCAATGGTTCAAAATTCGAGTGGCGCGGTAAACCATATGCCAGATGATCAAAATTTACAAAAAGAAGTTAAATCAAAAGCATGGGTTGGCATACTTATTTTTGTAATTATTATTTTATTAGTAGTTGGAGGGGCTTATTATTACTTTTTCTATTATCAAAATACTAATAAATATTTAGAAAAAATAAGTAATAATGTTACAACTTTGTTAAATAATGAAACTAAAGATCTTGAGGCCATAAAAGGCAAAGATGTTGTTGTAAAAGGCGGTATAGAATTACCAAATATTGCTAATGCTAATTTAGAAATAGGCTTAAATCAAAAAACTAATGGTTATGTTAATTTAAATTATAATATTAATGGCCAAGGAGCGGAAAAACAAAGTATTTATTTCCAAAATGGAAAATTATATGCTGAAGATGAACAAGGTTTAGTAGAAATTGGGGATATTAATTTAACTCAAGAAGGTATTACTAATATAAATGATTTAATGAATGCCGAAGAAAAAGTTATAGAATATATGTTCACGGCTTTAAAAGAAGCTAAAACATCAACTGAATTAAAGGGTATTACGGAAAAAGAATATGTTCTTATTATTGATGAAAGTAATGTTGATGCGGTTAATGCTAAATTTAAAGAATTAGTAACCAATGATGAAAAAGTTAGTAAATTAATGACGACAGATGATTTAGATGTTTTCACGGAAATGGAAGTTAGAGTTACAGTTAATCCTTTAAATGATGAAGTTAAAGGCTTTACTTTGGAAAATGCTGAAGCTACTATAACAGGTAAAGAAGATGGTGAAAAGTTTGTTATTACAGGAACTGATGGTAGTCCTTTAGATGTATATGTTCGGGATGATGCAATCAAAGTTACAACTGTTTATGACGATGCTAAAGTAGTTTTAAACTATAATAAAAACAAAGATATGGATTTAATTATTACTAAAGACGAAAATACTTTTAGTATTACTTATAAAAATGAAGAAAGTTTAAAAATAAATATGGCAAATGAATCGATGGATGTTCGCCTAGAAGCAAATATAAATAAAAAAAGTGATAATAATACCACTATTGATGGGGTTGTTAGAGCCAATGTGGGCGTAGAGAACTTTAGTGTTAATTTCAATCTTGATGTTCAATATGGTGAAAATTTAGTTAAAGATATTGATACTAGTAAAGCGCGTAAAGAAGGAAATACACCAACTTATGATTCAGAAGATCTAGGAAATATATTTGATCAAGTATTGTAAGAATAAGAGGGATGATGAAAATGATAGAAAAACAAAAGAAAAATTCGGCGGTTGAATTATGGCGTTTTATATTCACAATTGCCATTGCTATTGGTCATTTAAATACCATTATATGGAATAAAGGAAATGTTGATTTAATTTTTACAGGTTATAAATTTATTGCTTTCTTTATGTTTCTATCTGGTTATTTCTTAATGGCTAATTATCAAAAAAATAAAAAAAGTATTGAAAGTGAGAAAGCATCAACTGCTGCTTGGAAATATACAAAGAAAAAAATTAGTGCTTTATACCCATCTTTATTTGGGGGCGTTTTACTAGCTTTCATGGTTCGAAATGTAATCGCGGAAACTAAAATGACAGAATTATTTACCGTATTTATGAATTCTATATTTGAATTCTTAGGCTTATCCCAATTAAGTATGAATGCGGCAACTTTATGGAATAGTCCTTTATGGTACATCTCAGCTTTATTTATCGTGGGCTTTATTTTATATTATATTGTTAGTAAAAATGAAGATTTCTTTAAATTCTTCGCTGTCGTTTTCCTTGTCGTTGTATATGGAGCTTTAGGTTTGGCTAATACCGCGGATACTTCTTATATATTAGGCATTCCAAGTAATTTATTAAGACTAATGGCTGGTATGTGTGCTGGAATGTTAATGTATTATATGGTTCGTTATTTTAAAGATAAGAAGTTTACCGAAAATATGACGATGACGTTAAGTGTGTTACATATTGCTCTTGCGATGGTTATTATTTACTTCTGGTTTCATGGAGCTACTTGGCATGATTCCGTTTATGATATATTATTATTCATCTTTACGGCCATTTTATTAATTGATAAAGACTACATTTCAGCTTTATATGATGATAATGAATTTATAAATATATTAGGTCGTCTTTCATTATATTATTTTGTTAGTCATATTGCTTTTGTATATTTACTTGCTTATTTATTCCCTGAAATGGATTATATTCCAAGTATTGTCTTTAATATTATGTTTACTCTATGTTGGGCATTTATTATGATATACTTTGATGACTATGTTATTACTCCAGTATTTAGAGCAAGCAAGTTAGAAAAAATAGAAGAAAAAGTTACCAAAGAAATCAAAAAAAGAGGGAGAAGGAAAAGTGCTTAAGGGCACTTTTTTCATGCATAAGTGCTTGAAATGAGTAATATTATTTGTTATAATAATCGCGAGTAAAAAAAGTTACTCCTTGCTTCATTTCGAAGCCAAAAGACCATAAGGAGGTGAAAAAAAGATGACTAATTATGAAATTATGTTTATCGTTAAAGCATCGATGGAAGAAAGCGAAATTAAGAAGACCGCTGAAGAATTACAAAAATTAATTAACGGTAAAAAATCCAAAGTTATCGAATTTACAGAAATGGGTAGAAAAAAACTTGCTTATCCAATTAATAAGGAATTAAGTGGTTTTTACTATGTTATGAAAGTTGAAACTGATCATGAAACCATTAAAGAATTTGATAGAAAAGTATCTATTAATGAAAATGTATTAAGACATTTAATCATTAAGATAGAAAGCGAGTAATAATGAATAGAGTTATATTAACAGGAAGGTTAACGAGAGATCCTGAGTCAAGAATGAGTCAAAATAATGTGGAAGTTGCAAGATTTTCCTTGGCTTGTCAAAATGATTTTTTAAATCGTAACGGTGAAAGAGATACTGAATTTATAAATTGTGTTGCGTTTAATCGTTTAGCCGGTACAATTAATAAATATTGTCGTAAAGGTTCTTTAATTAGTATTACTGGTCGGATTAGAAATAGTAGTTATGATGCTCAAGATGGTTCTAAAAGATATACAACTGATGTTGTCGCCGAACAAATGGAATTCTTAGGAGCTAGAAATAATAATAGTAGCAATAGTACTGTCGATTTTGGCCCAAGTGAACCAGTAGATAATAGTTATGCTTATTCACCATCACCTGAAGCTAATATTGAAACAACTGATGTTAGTGAAGACCCATATAAAGATTTCGGGGATGAGGTAACCTTAAGTAGTGATGACTTACCATTTTAGTTAAGGAGGAAAGAAGATGGCAGAATTTTATCGTAAGAAAAAGAAAATATGTCAAATGTGCGCTGGAAAAAGTGTTGATTACAAAGATGTTATGATTATTAATAAATATATTAATGATAAAGGCAAGATTTTACCAAGAAGAATGACTGGTGCTTGTGCGAAACATCAAAGACATATTGCAAATCAAGTTAAATATGCAAGATATATGGCTTTAATACCATTTGTTAAATAGTAACCAAGAAATTGGTTATTTTTTATTTTATAATAGATTTGGGATAAGGCTTCTTACAATCGGTTCTACAGATAAGATAATCTACGGAAACTTTATAAAATGATGCTAAAATATTTAATTTATCAATGGGTATTAGTCTAATACCAGTTTCATATCGACTATATTGAACTTGAGAAATTTTTAAAACTTTCGCAATATCTTTTTGGAGTAAATCATGGTCTTCTCTTATTTCTTTTAGTCTTATTAAGTTCATTTTAATCACCATTTATATTTTTACATATAACCATTTGATTATCTTGACCATATAACCAAATGGTTATATAATTAATAATAGGTGATAATACGATGAAAGATAATGACAAAAAAAGAAAAAACTTAATGTTATTAATAATAGGGGTATTAACATTATTAATAGTAGTAGCCGGAGCAACATATGCTTTTTTTGCTGCCCAAACTGGTGATAATCAAACCCTTGATGTTAGTGCTAAAACGGGAACTAATGATTCCTTAACTTTTAGCATTGTAGATAAGGATGCAACTGATGAAGGAAATCATATTATTGATAATGATCCCAAACAAGGAACTGATGATTTAACACCAATAAATATAAAAGCAACAGTGGAAAACTTTGAAGCAAATGATCAAAGTATAGCTGATGGGGTAACAGCCAAAGCAGTACTAACAGCTAATAGTGCTACCAGAGCAGCAAGAGAAACTTATAATGTGTATTTAAGATTAAATACTAAAGAATTAGAGTATTCAAGTTATAAAAATGACACTGGAGATGTTAAACAAGTACCATTGAGTGATGCAGATAAAGGAACATATAATACTCCAGTGTCAGAATTAATATTAAGTGTTAAAAAGGGTACTGAGGAGTATGAAGGAGTAGTTGGATTAACTCATAAAGATGATATAGAAATAAAATATACAGAAGGAGAAGAACAACAAACAAAGAAAATAAGTGGGTATGATATAACTGAAGTAGGAGGATTAATAACCATAGCAAGTGGAGTACCAATAGAAGTAACAGCACCATCTGATCCAAATACTCAACCAGGGCCAACAACAGATACATGGGAAATAACCATAACATTTATAAACCTACCAACTGATCAAGAATTAAATACCGGAAAACAAGTAAGTGGGGAAGTAATAATCCAAAAAGAAACTAAACAAGAAGAAATACAAGAAAAATTATTAGCAGATTCAGAAGCCAATACATTATTATTACATAATGAAAACTTAACAAACGGAGCTAATGATAATTCCTATAGGTATAGTGGGGCCAGTGAAATAGTAAATAACTATGTATGTTTAGATGATGTTACAGAAGTATCAGAGGAACCACAACAATGTACAACAAATGAAGATTTATATAGAATAATAGGGTTATTTAAAAATGCGAATCAACAATATGAAATGAAATTGATTAAAGCGGAAGGTGCAACAGCAGCTCAATTAGGTAATAGTGAAGTAGGAGGTGGAGCAACTTATAGTTTATATAGTTTAAATAATAGTACTAATCATATGTATTATAAGGGCACAAATTGGGATAGTTTGGCAAGTTATAGTTGGAATAGTACGGACAAAGAACACATATTATATGAGAACAGTACTAATGTAAATATGTGGAAGGAAAGCGACCTAAATAGTAAAAACTTAAATGAGTATTTCTATAATAATATAGATGAAATTTATCAAAAAAAAATTGTTAGTCACATATGGGAAGTCGGAGGGACATCAAGTTTTAATAATGCTAAAGAAGTATATGAGAGTGAATTAGGTGATAGTAAATTAACAAAAGAAAGTAATTTATGTTATACGCAAGGAAACGGATTGGCCTTAAATCAAGAACCGAGATTATGTAACAGCGATAATGATTTATTGTTTAACTCAAATATTGGTTTAATGTATATAAGCGATTATATGTACGGAACTTTACCAGAATATTGGAATATTAAGGCAAGTAATTATAATGAAGATGTGGTCAAAAATAATAATTGGTTATACCTGGGTATTAACGAATGGACACTTTCTCGTTGGCCAGAATATGGAGCCGGGGCAAGATTTATCGATTATGCAGGTATGACAAATGGTATAGGCAATGATGTTTATAATTTATATTGTGTTAGACCTTCCTTCTATCTTTCATCTGACGCAAAAATTGCCTCAGGAGATGGAACTGAAACAAATCCATATCGAATAGCTTAAAACTTAGTAACCAAGAAATTGGTTTCTTTTTTTAATTATTTTGCAAATGTATGATATAATAGTTGTGACTTTAAGGAGGATTTATGAAAGTAATATTACTTAAAGATGTTAAAAGCCAAGGTAAAAAGGATGCTATATTGGATGTATCTGATGGTTATGCTAATAATTATTTAATTAAAAATGGACTTGCTGTTCCTTACTCTAAAAGGAGTAAAGAAATACTAGATGAAGAAATAAAAATAAGAGAAGATGCCGAAGAAGAAAGAATAAAAGAATTTAATAAAATAAAGGATAGTTTAGAAAATAAAGAATTAACTTTTAAAGTTAAAACAGGAAAAAATGATCAAATATTTGGGACTATTTCTAGTAAACAAATAAGTGATAAATTAAAAGAAATGGGTTATAAAATAGATAAAAAAGCTATTAAGATTGAAGTGCCAATTTCATCTTTAGGAACAACTAATGTAGAAATTGAGTTACATAAGAAAGTAAAATTTTTAGTAAAAATTGTATTAGTAAAATAAAGGGTGTGAAGATAAATGGCTCGAACGATGCCTAAGAATTTAGAAGCAGAAATGAGTGTTTTAGGAGTTGCTTTTATCGATAATACAACAGTTAATAAGATTGTCGAAGAAGTAGTACCTGAAATGTTTTTTGATGAGCGAAACAAATTTATATTTAATGCTATAAAGAATCTTCATGATACCAATACACCTGTGGATATAATGACAATAAAAAATGAACTTGATAAAGATAAAAAATTAAATGCTGTTTCGATTGAATATTTAAGTGAAGTTATTGATTCAGTTGTAACAACGGCAAACTTAGACCATTATATAAGTATTGTTAAAGATTTTGCCATAAGAAGAAATTTAATTAATACGGCAACCGAAATTGTAACTGATTCTTATGAAAGTGATGATTTAAATTATTTACTTGATAGTGCCGAAAAGAAAATAAATAATGTAGTTAGAGCTAGAAGTGTTGGCGAATTCTTACCAATTCAAGAAGTATTAAGAAGAGCTCAAGAAAAGTTAGAAGAACTAGCTAAAAATAAAAAAGTTATTACGGGTTTAGAGACGGGATTCATTGATTTTGACCGAATTTCAACCGGATTTCAACCTGGGGAAATGATTATTTTGGCGGCCCGTCCCGGGATGGGTAAAACAAACCTGGCTTTAAACATGGCAACATATGCGGCATCAACTACTAAAAAAGCAATTGCCATATTTAACTTAGAAATGCCCGCGGAAATGTTAGTTAATCGGATGATTAGTTCTATTGGGCAAATTGATGCTTATAAATTACAAACTGGTAATATGCATGAAAATGATTGGAAAAGATATAATGAAGCATTATCCCAACTTGCAGATACCAACATTTATATTGAAGATAATTCGGCCGCAACCGTTCAAGAAATTAGAGCCAAATGTAGAAGACTTGCTAATAGTGAACAAGGCTTAGGTTTAGTTATTATTGACTATTTGCAACTTGTTAATAGTGGTTTTAAAAGATATGAATCAAGACAAGTGGAAGTATCAGAAATTTCCCGTAATTTAAAGACGATGGCTTTGGAATTAAAAGTTCCAGTTATTGCTTTAAGTCAATTATCTCGGAGTGCGGAAAAAAGAGAAAGTAATCAACCAATGTTGGCCGACTTAAGAGAATCCGGTTCTTTGGAACAAGATGCTGATATGGTTCTATTTATTAATCGCAAAGATTATTATGAAAAAGTAAAAGATGCGAAACAAAAAATAGTTCCTGCGGAATTAGTAATTGCGAAACATCGTAAAGGTAGTACGGGTGTTGTGAACTTACTATTAGAATTAAATATGTGTAGTTTTAGAAATATGCTTCAAGAAAATAAGGAAGAATCATGAAAAGAAAAGATATTATAATTACAACTTTAATTACGATAGCTTTTGTTCTTTTATATAGCGTTTGTTATATTTTTAATAATGATATAGATAGTAGAGCAGAAGATGCTTATTTAGTTTACTTAAATGGGGAAACAATAGGTTTAATTAAAAGTGCTGATGAATTATATGACTTAATTAATAAAGAACAAGAATCTATTCGTTATGAATATAATGTTGCTGATGTTTATCCTCCGGCGGGTTTTAATTTAGTTAAAACTAATACTTTTAATACAGATTATACTCCCGTGAATGAAATATATAATAATATTGCTCAAGTAGATGATTTTGCCATTGAAGGTTATATTATTACCATTAAATTCCCTGAAGAAGAAAATAAAGAAAATATAACTATTAACGTTTTAGATAAAGAAATATTTGAAGAAGCGATGAATCGATTTATATTATCTTTTATTGATGAAGAAAGACTCGATAATTATTTAGAGGGCAATAGAACGATAAATAAATCAGAAATTGGTTCAACTATTAGTAGTATGTATTTTAATGAAGTAATTACCATTAAAGAAGGTTATATTAGTGTTCATGATAAAATATTTACTGATGTTGAATCTTTAAGCCAATATTTATTATTTGGTCCTGATGCTAAAATGGATACTTATAAAGTTGAAATGGGGGATAATATTGAAACTATTAGTGAAAAATATCAAATTAACCCACAAGAATTTATTATTGCCAATCCAGAATATCGTGATGAATCAGCTTTACTTACCGAAGGTACTAAAGTTAATATTACTTTGATTAATCCGGTGTTAACTTTTATTTATGAAGTTGATCAAATTAATGAAAATATTACTTCATTTACGACGAATGAAGTGGTTGATAGTTCTAAGAATCCGGGATATCGGAAGGTTACAACTTCAGGTGTTGATGGCCTTGCTCTTGACCATGTTACTTACCAAGTAATAAATGGGGAAGCTAGCAGCGAAGTTAGAACTATTAAGGAAGATAGAGTTATTATTCGGGAAATGGTCGAACAAATTGTTACGGTCGGGCCTAAATCTTCAATTCATGGAGCTCCTGTCGAATCTAACTTAAACTGGGCTTATCCAACCAACTACCCATATTATTTAACCTCTGGCTTTGGTTGGCGTGGTGGTTCTAGACATTTAGGCCTTGATATTTCCGGTACTGGTTATGGCTCTCCAATTTACGCGGTTGATGATGGTACTGTTGTTGAAGTAGGATACCGGTCAGTTGATGGTAATTATGTAATTATTGAACATGAAAATAATATTTATACCCAATATGCTCACCTTTCTAAGGCTTTAGTTAGTGTTGGTCAAAAGGTAAGTCGGAGTCAAAGAATTGCCCAAATGGGTAATAGTGGTTATGTAACTGGAACCCACCTTCACTTTGGTGTTTGCATTGGTTGGCCATATCATGGATCTTATAGTTTCCAAAATCCCCTTAATTATATTAAGTTATAGGTAAGTTATGAGAGTAGTAGTTTTATGTAGTGGTTCAAAAGGCAATTGCACCTTTATTGAAACCAGTCAAAATAAAATTTTAATTGATATTGGTTCTAATTATAAATATATTAAAGAAAAATTAGAAAATATAGGGGTAGACTTAAATGAAATTAAATATATTCTTTTAAGTCATACCCATACTGACCATACCGCAGCTTTGAAAACATTTGTTACCAAACACCACCCAACCTTAGTTGTGAGTCAAAAAATCTTCTATGACCTAGAAGGATTAAATGATTATCCGCATACTTTAATTTATGATAAAGAAATTGATTTAGATGGGGTAACTATAAAACCTATTCATTCGAGTCATGATGCCATTGATTCTAGAAACTTTATTTTAAATGATAATGGTAAAACTTTAGCCTATATTACGGATACGGGTTATATTAATAAAAAATATTTTAATGATTTAACTAATTTAAATATTTATTTATTTGAAAGTAATCATGATATTGAATTATTACAGCAAGGGCCATATCCGGCTTGGCTTAAAAGACGAGTTTTATCCGACAATGGTCACTTATCAAATAAAGCTGCCGCCTTTTATTTAGCAAAACTAATTGGGCCGGATACGCAAAAAATAATTTTGATGCACTTAAGTGAAACTAATAATTTAGAAGAAATTGCGTTAGAAACCGTGCGAAATACTTTTATTGATCGCGGAGTAGAATTTAATAATATTGTTTGTGCGCGGCAAAGAGAAGCAAGTGAAGTGGTGGAAATATGATTAAAATACTTTGTGTGGGAAAATTAAAAGAGGCTTATTTACAAGATTTAGTTAATGATTATTTAAAAAGAATTAGTAAATATCATAAAATAGAAATTGTCGAATTAAAAGATAATGTTAATTATGAAAAGGAAATAAGTGGGTTACTTGCCAAAATTAATCCGCATGATTATAACATTGCTCTAGATTTAAAAGGTGAAGTTGTAACTAGTGAAAAACTAGCTAATAAAATAAATGAAAAACTAATGACCAATGGGAATATTACCTTTATTATAGGGGGTTCTCTTGGCTTAAATGATGAAGTAAGAAGTAAGGTCAATGAACTTATTAGTTTTTCAGCTCTTACTTTTCCGCATGGTTTATTCCGTGGCATTTTACTTGAACAAATATACCGAAGTTTTAAAATAATAAATAATGAAACTTATCATAAATAAAAAGGAGAATGAAAAAATGATTGGTAATGATTGGGACGAAAAATTAAAAGTTATTTGGGATAGTCCAGGCTTTAATAATTTTTATCATACTATCTTAAATGAATATAATAAAAAAGAAATATTTCCTCCGAAGGATTATATTTTTAATGCCTTAAAATTAACCTCATTTAAAGATACTCGAGTTGTTATTGTTGGTCAAGACCCTTATCATGGGGTAGGTGAAGCCATGGGGCTTTCTTTTTCCGTCAATAAAGGAATTAAAATTCCCCCATCTCTTCAAAATATTTATAAGGAATTACAAAGTGATTTGGGAATACCTCCTAAAGAAGATGGTGATTTAACTAATTGGGCGAAAAATGGCGTGTTACTTTTAAATGCCGTTTTAACAGTTGAAAAAGATAAGCCAGCCTCACATCGAAATTTGGGTTGGGAACCTTTGACGGATTATATAATTAAAGTTTTAAATATGAAAGAAGAATCAGTTGTTTTTATTCTCTGGGGCAATTTTGCTAAAGAAAAAGCCAAATATATTACGAATCCAAAGCACTATATTATCACGAGCCCGCATCCGTCACCATTATCCGCCTATTCAGGATTTTTTGGTAGTAAACCTTTTTCTAAAACCAATGATTTTCTTATCAAAAATAACCAAAAACCTATTAATTGGAATTTAAATTGACTTTTGATAGTTTAGGATTATAATAATAAATTGTTAAGGAGAAAAAATATGACTATAAAAGAGGAAATTACGGAATTAAGGAACGGAAATTTAACTAATTTACAAATTGATAGTTGGTTTAAAGTACTAGATATGGATTATCTTTTAGCTGCCATTGAAGGCGCTAAGAAGAGTAAAGATATAAATTGTTTACTTTATATTTTGAAATATGCTAGTTTTGGCTTAACTAATCCTATAAATAGTTTTTCCCATGAATATTATATTACCCTTATAAATGGCATAATTAAGGCCGTAGCAACATTTGACTTAAAAGAAAGTTATCCAATAGTTGTAAAACTTTATACTAGTTCTATTGATGCTATTAGACTTTATTGTGCAGCTTACTTAGATTATCGTTTATTAATTTCGGATTCATGTAAAAGAGTTCAAAAAATAGCTCGAGCTCGTTATAATGTTGATATTAAAATGCGAGAAGAAAAAACACGCGAACGAGTTTTATTCTTAAAAGACGCTTTAGATTATGGTTTAATTAAAACTGTTTTTCCCGATTCTGAAAATTTTGAAGGAAGGAATATACATTTTGTTTTAAGGGGCAATTTAATACAAAATTGTAATGAACTTGCTATTGATTTTGATATTTATAAACTAATTACTGATACAACAGTTTTAGCAAGTGCTCTTGATGATTATGTACAATCTGGTGATATCGTCTTAAATGAAGATTTTGTTAAAGTTCTAAAGGGTCAAGAACTAAAACGCGAAAAAAAATCGCTTCCAATAAGAGAAGCTACTAAAGTTTAAAATCATCTATTATTTCATCTTGCATATTTTTGCCATCAAAGAAAGGTTTAATACTATAATGATGAATTTTAGCTACGATATTATTAGGAAATTTTTTAATTACTTCGTTTAAATCCGAAGTATTTTTATTGTAATAATTTTTACTTGAAGTTAATTCTTCATTAATTTTATTGATTGTTTTTAATTCTTTATTAAATTCTTTAGTATCAAGTTCACTATAATCGTTTTTAAGTTCTAGAATAGTATTAACAGCTTCCGTTAGTTTCCGATCTAAGTCATAATTACTAATTTTTTTATTCTTTAAATCAATATATTCTTTTAAATAATCTTTTTTAGCTACAACTTTCTTTATATAACCATTAAGTCTAGCGATACAATCGTATTTTTGTCTTAAAGCCTCATCAATAACACTTTCCGCTTTATCGATTTTTAGTTTATAAACGACAATTTTATTATAGATTGTTGCATAAAAGATAACAAGTAGACCAACAATAATAATTAGAACTAAGATTACACTAGTATAATTCATCATAACCACCATAAATATTATAAAAAAAGTTTGGCAACTTGTAAAGGTAAAAGGATTATGTTAAAATTTTTAAGTAGGTGATATTAATGAGATTCATAGAAGACGTTCCCAAAGCAGAATACCAATATTTTACGCGTAATCATGAGAAATCTCATTTTTTACAATCTTATGAATGGGGAGAGTTTTGTAAAAAGGCTAAAGGGCAAATTCCGCATTATGTAGGGATGCATAATGATAAGGAAGAACTGGTGGCATCCGCTTTACTTTTAGAAAAGAAAACACCCCTAGGGTATAGTTATGTTTATTGTCCAAGAGGTTTTTTAATTGATTATACTAATCATGCCTATATTAAAGTTTTTACTAATTATTTAAAAGAATATATGCAAAAAAATAAAATAATTTATATTAAATTTGACCCTGATATTAAATATCAAGATATTGATAGTGAAGGCCAAAAAGTTGAGGGTGGCGAAAATAATTATGAATTATATAATTATTTATTATCTTTAGGTTATAAACATGGGGGTTTTTATAAACTATATGAAGGAAATCAACCTCGTTATACTTTTAGAATCAATTTAAAAAGAAACTGGGAAGAGGTTGAAAATGCTTTTTCAAAAACTTTTATGAAATCAATTCGTCGGAGTAGTCAATATGATTTAAAAGTAGATAACGAAATTGATGTTGATACCTTTTATAACTTATTACAAGAAAATAGCAGTAAAGATGAGTTTGATCCTCGAAGTAAAGAATTTTATCAAATATTCGCCGAAGAAATGGTTAAAGATAATAATATGAAATTTTTTAATATTAAAATAAGACCTAAAGAACTACTAGAAAAAATAGAACTTAAAATTCACGAACAAGAACAATTATTAAAGGAGTCTTCTAAAAAACAAGAAGATATTAAAAATCAGATTGCGAGACTAAATAAAGAAAAAGAAGAGTTTTTAAAAATAGATAAAGATGAATTAACTATTTGTTCTTTAATCTGTACTTATACGGCGAATAGAGCGTGGAGCCTATATATTGGTAGTAATGAACTTGCTAATTTTACTTTTGCTGTTTCTTATTGTTATTATGTGGCAATAAAAGATGCTTTTGAAAAGGACCTAGACTTTTTTGATCTTTTTGGGGTGGTAGGAGATCCCCATACAACTTATAAAAATTTAGCTAGGATTTATGATTTTAAAAGAAAATTTGGTGATGAATATATTGAATTTATTGGGGAATTTGATTTAGTTAATAAAAAATTCTTATATAAAATTTTACCATTTCTTTTAAAAATATATCGTAAATTAAGAGGTTAATTATGGAATTAAAACAAATAGATGAACAATCCCTTAAAGCTTGGGCTTTAAAAAGTCCTTATATCTCAATTTATCAATTACCAGAATGGGGTTTATTAAAAGAGACAACAGGCTGGAAAAGACATTTAGTAGGTTTATATGATGGCGAGATTATAAAAGGCGTATCTTTATTATTAGAAAAAAGTACGCTCATAAAAAAGAGTTTGTTTTATGCACCTCGGGGCTTTTTACTTGATTATAAAGAGACAGGCTTACTTGCAAAATTTCATAATGAGATTATAAAATATGTTAAAGAACACAAAGGGTTTATGTTAAAAGTAGATCCTAATGTAATTTATCAAATTACGGATAGTAATGGTGAAAACCCGCGTATTGTAGGGGAAGACACACTTCAAGAATTTTTAAGCCTCGGCTACAATCATTTAGGTTTTACCAAAAATTTTGAAACGTTACAACCGCGTAATTTATGCCGGTTTAAACTTGCGGATACTTATGAAGATACCTTACAAAGTTTTAGCAAAAACACCCGTAAGAATATTGTTAAATATAGTAATATGGGAGTTTTAACTAGAACTATTGATTCTAAAGAAATGGATTTATTTGTTTCTATTTTACAAGAAACCGCGGATAAAAAACATTTTGTGATAAGACCCGTGAGTTATTATCAAAAAATGTATGATTTAATGTCCGATTATATGCGTCTTTATGTAGTTTATATTGACCCTAATAAATATTATGAACATGTTATTATGAGTTTAGATGAATTAAAAAAGGAACTATTAAATTTAGAAAAACAAATGGCGAAACTAAATATTGGGCCTAAGTTAAAAAAACATGAAGAAGAATTAAAAATAAAAATAACTAAAAAAGAACAAGAATTAACTCAAGCTAAAAAGATAAAAGATGGTGGCATTCCAATTAATATTGGCGCTTTAATGAGCCTTTTTATTGGCGATGAGGGCATAACATTTATGAGTGGTACCTCTAGTCTATATAAAGATTTTGGACCAAAGTATGTCTTTTATAATGAACATATTAAAGAATGTTTGAAACAAAAAAAGAAATATTGTAATTTCTATGGTATTTCTAGTGATTTAGATCCCAATAACCCTTACTATTCGATTTATGAAATAAAGAAAGGCTTTAATCCTGAAATAGTGGAATTACTCGGGGAATTTGACTATATTGTTGATAAACCAGCTTATTATTTATATAAAATAGCTCTAAAATTTTATAAATTACTAAAATAAAATATTTTCATTTAACTGAAAAAAGTATTAAAAATTAAAAAATATTTCATTTAACTGAAAAAACTTTACAAACTAATAAAATGGTATTATAATTAATTTAGGTGAGGCAAAATGATTAAGAGAGAAGACTATTTGAATTATTTAATAAAGTTAAAGGATAAAAAAATAATCAAAATTATCACCGGAATTAGACGCTGTGGTAAGTCAACTCTTTTAGCGTTATACCGTGATTATTTAAAACAAAACAATGTTAGTGAAAAACAAATAATCAGTATGAATTTTGAAAAACCTAGTGATAATATTTATTCTAATTGGCGCGATTTATATAATGCAATTGAAAAGAAACTTTTAAAAAGTAAAATGAATTATATATTTTTAGATGAAGTGCAAATTGTGCCAGAATTTGAAAAAATGGTTAATGGCTTATTTACGCTAGATAATGTGGATATCTATATAACTGGTTCTAATTCTTATATGCTATCGGGCGAACTAGCAACTTTTTTAACTGGTCGTTATATGCAAATCCATATGTTACCCTTATCATTTAAAGAGTTTTTTGAAGGCTGGAATATCAAGGATAAAGAAGAGGCCTATAATTATTATATTGAAAATGGTAGTTTTCCCTATCTTATAAATTTAGATAATGATGCGGATTTAATTCGTAACTATTTAGATGGAATATATAATACTGTTTTAATGAGAGATGTTATTATTCGTAATAAAGTTAAAGATGTTATGATTTTAGAAAGCGTTGTTAAATTTATTTTTGCTAATATTGGCAATTTAGTTTCAACTAAAAAAATAAGTGATACTCTAAATTCCCATAATCGAAAAAATTCGGTTAATACCATTGAAAATTATTTATCTTGGTTAAAGGATAGTTACATTATTTATAATGTTGGTCGTTATGATATTAAAGGTAAGGAATACTTAAAAACTGGCGATAAATACTATGTATGTGATCTTGGTTTAAGAAAATATCTATTAGGAGAAGTAAGTGATTTAGGTAGTATTTTAGAAAATGTCATCTTTTTAGAATTAAAGCGCCGGGGTTATGATATTCATATTGGAAAAATTGGTAATCAAGAAATTGATTTTGTTGTCAAAAAAGATGATGGTTTAAAATACATTCAAGTTGCTTTAAGTATTCGGGGTGCCGAAACATTAAAAAGGGAGCTTGCGCCCCTTAAAAATATTAATGATAATTATCCTAAATACATTATAACTTTGGATAATGATAAAGCCTCATTCGATGGTATTAAAGAAATTAATGCTTTAGATTTTTTACTAGGGAATGCTGATATTTAAGCATTCTTTTTCTTTTTAAATTTAAAGAATTTTTCACCCATTAATTCAATTAAAAGTTTTTTATTTAAAATAAAGTAAATTACAAAAGATAATATTCCTACTCCAGCAAGGCCTAAAAGCATTTCAATTTTAGAAGTTAAATGACTAAAGATAAGAGGCCTTATAATTTGATTAATAATTACTAAAATACTCGTAGTTAAAATTAATTTTGGTAGTGATTTTAAAGTTTGTTTATAACTAAAGTTATATTTTTTATGTAAGGTAATAAGAGGAATAATTAAGGATAATAAATAACCGATGGTTGTGGCCGCAATGGCTCCATAGTAAGGGGCAATACCAAGATTATTAAATAAATATATAAGTGGTAAATCTAAGATTGTTTTGGTGATTAAGCCAGTTGCAACCGATACATAAATAAGTTTCGTTTTACTTAAACCTTGAAGGGCACTACAAATCATAATGTAAGCACTATCTAATGTTGCAAGTAAAATCGTATATTTAAAAATTAAGGGTCCGTAATGGCTTTCATTGTAGAAAACACTCCATACAGGAGTTGCATAAATACTTAAGAAAATAGTTAAAGGTAAAATAACATATAATAATACTTGTAATATTTTATTAAAATGTTCATTAACTTTTTTTTCATCCTTTTTAGTGTAAGCTTCCACAATATTTGGAATTAAACTTATAACAAGACCCGTTGCAATCGCTGTTACAACACTAATTAATTTAGCACCCCAAGTGGTAAAAATACTGCTTATTGTTTCAATATCGGCAGCTGGGAAACCTAAATGATTTAATCCTCTTATTACTAACACCATATCAACAAAGTTATAAATTGTGTTAGCTACATTAATAATAATAAAAGGAATACAATAAACAACTAATTTTTTTAGTATGGCTTTCTTTTCACTTTTAGCAACATCATCATAAGGAACTAAAATTTCTTTTTTGACTTTGCGCATTTTTAAAAGTAAATAAATATAAGAGACTATGGCTCCCGCACAAGCACCAAAAACAGCAATACCAACGGCTTGAACCACACTTAAATTAAATACTTTTAAAGCAACAAAGGAACCAACTACAATAACTAAAACTCGAACAAATTGTTCAATTACTTGGCCAATTGCTGGTGGAGCTATATATTTGTGTCCTTGTAGGTAACCTCTAGAAATACTTAAAAGAGGAACTACTAAAATAGCAAATGATACACATCTAATAACAAAAGCAACATCACTAACCGTATTACCATTAGTTAAGTCACCAACAATTAAATTAGCTAAAATAGGGGCTCCAAAAAAACAAATTAAGAAACAAACTATTGAAAAAATTCTAATTATTTTTTTGGAATAATCAAACATAAAAGATTTTTCTTTATTTAATTTTAAAGTATTATATTCACTGGTAATTTTGCTAATTGCTAAAGGAATACCAGCACTAGATATAATTAAAAAGAAGTTATAAATATTATAGGCATAACCATATAAAGCCCCACCAGCTTCACCAATAATATTATAAAAAGGAATAACATATAAAACACCTAATATTTTGGAAATAATAATTGCTAAAGTAGCAATAAAGGCACCATCCATTAAGCCATTTTTCTTCATTTTCAAAAACTCCTTGATATTATTATAGCCAAAAATAGGAATAAAAACAATTATATTAACTAATTATTTACTAATGTTGGATAACCGTCATCGCCAAGTTTCCATTGACTTAAGGTATAACCTTCAAGTGATGGGTCAATATCCATTAACGGTTTATCGACACTCCCTTCTTTTATTGTTGTATCATTGACTAAATTATTATTTAATTCTTCAGTAAAAGATGTACTTTTAATATATTTTTCATCATAATTAGTACCAATATTTTCTATATTTGAACCAGCAGTTACACCATTTGCGTAGTAAATATTATATGATTGTAAACTAATTTGACTTGCTTTATAACCTATTCCATATGTTTCTTTTTCTGATAATTTTCCAGCATTATATACATTATTTAAATAAGCACCACCTAAAATTTCTAAAATTCCATTTGCTCGAATATTTTTACTTATAACATTGCCTACATTATAGCTATTTATAACTGTAGAATAATAACCTGGCGATTGTCTAGCAATCAAGCCACTCACTTCTGGGGTATTACCATTGACATTTCCTATATTATAGCTATTTAATAAAAATATTTTGCCAGATCCATGTCCAATAAGTCCACCAACACCATAATCGCCATAAATATCTGCCGTATTGTAACATTTATTTATTATATTATTTCCATTAGAAATAGCTCCGGCTATGCCACCAACCCTGTTGCCATTGTTGCCACCATCAATGACATTATCATTATGGAAGTTTTCTATTATTGTATTTCTTGCACTTGATAGTCCCAATGCACCTCCCATATGTGTAAATTTATTTACTATATCTTCATTTTTGATAATTCCTTTATTATAACTATTTGTTATTGATAAATCATTTGTTATATTAATATTACCAATTATCCCAGCAATACTGACGTTACCAAAATCTGTTTTGCTATTTATTGTTATTTCTCCAGCATTATAAGTATTATTAATAGTTATATTTCCATTTCCATTTCCATATCCAAGTATGCCTCCTACTAGATACGCTGTTTCGCTTTTAACTTTTCCATTATTATGGCACCCTTCAATTTTTAAATTAGACGCCTCATCACTAGAGCTTCCAATACTAGAACCTATTATGCCACCCGTATGTTGTCCTGTATTATTATTTATTATGCCTTCATTAGAACAATTTTTTATAGTTAGCGTACTAGTACTAGAACTATTTCCTCCTACAATTCCGCCACTTGTTCCTCCGCCTGTTATATTTCCTTTATTAACACAATCTTTGATTATACTATCGTTTTGTCCTGCTACAAGACCTACAATCCCTCCAACATTAAAATAAGGTCCATTGCTAGTAACATTAACTTCACTAACACAATTTTCAATTTTACTATTTTCCATAGCTGCCACTATGCCGCCTACATCATGACCATTATAACTTGTTGTTTCTCCACTTATTGTTAAATTTTTTACTTCTCCATTTATTAACACTGAAATAAATGCCGCATATCCATTAATTTCAGTGTTAATAAATAAATTATCTATTCTATTATTTCCACCATTCAGTATTCCGTAAAAAAATCCTATTGATTTAAATCCTCTTCCCGTTGTTAATTCTGTTATTAATGGTTCGTCTTCTTCATTTCCGTTTATATCTCCAAAAGTTGTGCTTGAACTATCTTCATATGAACTCGGGTCTTGAAAGTCTAAATCTCTAGTTAAAACATAAGTCATACCTGCTTTCGTATCTCCTTCAGCTACTTCTTTAGATAATCTTACTAAGTCTTCAATAGAATCTATTTGATAAGGAAATTGTTCGGTTCCATTTGCCAAATCAAAATAAACATAACACTTATCTGATGTTGTGGTATTAACTACAACTTTATCATTACGCCATGAAAGCTTACTGCCATTTTCACATTTACTTAATGTTTTATTAAAATTATAACCATCAGTTGGCCAATTACTTTGATTAGCTTTTTCATATTCGCCTGATTCATTTTGTATCATCATACTAATTAAATTATTATTTTCTAAATCATAGTATTGTTCTTCTTTTTGTATTTTTCTATTTGTATAAAATATGGTTATTATACAAACACATAAACACATAGTAAATCCCAATAAATAAGAAATTATTACTTTTTTCATATGCTCACCTTATTTATAAACAATATAGCATAAAATTAATATAAAATCTAGTGCTATAAGCCCATAAAATAATTTTGGCTTTTATTAGAAAATAATAATAGGAGTTGGTACTTATGGCCCTAAAACATAATGACGAATATTACTACGATATTGTCCGTAAAAATATTAAAAAATATCGTAAACAAAAAGGATATACATTGCAAAAATTATCGGAAGAAGCGGAAATGTCAATGGATTATCTCGCCGAAATTGAAAGTTTAAAGCGTCGCAAAAGTTTTAGTTTAGCAATACTTGGTCGTATTGCGGATGTTTTAGAGGTCAATATTAAAAATTTTTTTAATTAAATAGTGATAATATTGGAATATTTTGTTAAAATTAATAAGTAGGGAGAATAGATATGAAAAATAAAAACTTTATTACTTATTTTTTTATTGGAGTTTTATTTCTTTTTTTAGTAATGTATCCCGTGATGTTTGTTTTAATTCAAAAAGGAATAATTACGCCAGAATTTAGTAATATTTATACGGTTATTTCGGAAGAAGGAAATATCTTAACAAAACTTAATAATAAAACCACAAATATTAAAAATAATATTAATAATAAAT
Organism: uncultured Bacilli bacterium; assembly: GCA_947627895.1. Classification (GTDB taxonomy): domain Bacteria; phylum Bacillota_I; class Bacilli_A; order RF39; family UBA660; genus Onthocola_B. The sequence continues at coordinate 8,443 of CANQXV010000003.1, read as the reverse complement.
TAAGTAATTATTTATTTTTATATAGTGAGGTTAATGGTAGTTATAGACCATTAAAAAATAGTTTTAATTTATATAATAATGAATTTAAGTCTTTAGGTACTAATAGTGATGGGGAATATATTTTCCAAAATAAAGATGGTTTTTATATTTTACAAACTAATCAAAATGATGATTATATAAATAGTAAAATGAATGAAAATATTTTGTTTTATAATAACTTAGGTAAAATAGTAGACCTTTATATTTATTTACCAAGTAGGTATGAGTTTCAAGATTTTAATGATGCAGTTACCATACGCAATATGGCGGATTTAAAGCAAGAGTTTTTAGCTAAATTAGATAATGTTACAGTTGGCGAATTAAAAGTAAAAGAAAGAGATGAATACCAAAAATTGTTTTATCATACTGATCATCATTGGAATGCTTATGGAGCTTTGCAAGGATATAATGATATTTGCCAAATGCTTAATCTTGATTGTGAGGTGTATCAAGCGGTAACCTCAGATATTTTATATCGGGGTTCTATTGGCAAAATGGTGGCTGATGCGAAAACCACTGATTACTTTACTTTTATTGATGAAGATATTACATTGAAAGCAACAGTAGAAGGCGCGGCAAGCCCTACTAATTTTAAACCCCGAAAAATAAAAACAGATAAAGGCTTATTTTATGACCAATATGTTGGTTACTATAATGGTCTTTACAGTGAAGTTACTTATGAAGGTACGGGGGAAGATAATTTATTTATTTTAGGTGATTCCTATGCTTGGCAAATAGATTATTTATTGGCCCAAAACTTTGCTAAAACTTATGTTTTAAATCCTAAATATATTGAAAAAATGAATTTAAAAAATTATCTTCAAGAAAATAATATTACTAAAGTATTGGTATTAATGGAAACCCAAACGACAATTTTTGATAATTATGATTATGGGTATGTGGCTAGTCTCGGAGGTATCTAATGGAATTTACAAGTTTAATTTTCTTATTTGTTTTCTTCCCTTTATTTTTACTAACTTACTTTGTTTGTAAAAAGAGAAAAAGTCGGAATATTGTTTTATTTCTTTTTAGTTTATTTTTCTATGCTTGGGGAGAACCTTTATATGTTTTCTTAGTTTTATTTTCCATCTTTGTTAACTTTTTTTTAACGAAGTTAATTGCTAAAAATAAAAGTAAGTTTATCTTTATCTTAACATTAGTATTTGATATTGCAATTTTAATTATTTTTAAATATGTTCCATTTTTAGTTAGTAGTTTTAATACTATAACTAATTTACATATTCCTATTCCGAGTATTGTGTTACCAATTGGTATTAGTTTTTATACTTTCCAAATGTTATCTTATGTTATTGATGTTTATCGAGATAAAGTAGGGGTGCAAAAAAATATTATTTATTTAGGTTGCTATATTATTGCTTTTCCTCAGTTAATCGCGGGACCTATTGTTCGGTATGCAACAATTGAAGATGAACTAGATAATCGTAAAGAAAACATGACGGATTTTACCATTGGTGTTAGAAGATTTATTGTCGGGTTAGCTAAAAAAATCTTAATTGCTAATGTTATGGGTTTAATTGCAACCGAAATCTTAAGCCAAAGTGCTAGTGTTTATGGCTTTGTTGGTTCCTGGATAGCCATGATTTGTTATAGTTTACAAATTCTTTTTGATTTTTCAGGCTATTCTGATATGGCGATTGGAATTGGCCGAATGTTAGGTTTCCATTATTTAGAAAACTTTAACTATCCTTATATTGCGACAAGTATTACGGATTTCTGGCGCCGTTGGCACATATCCTTAAGCAGTTTCTTTAAAGATTATGTTTATATTCCTCTGGGAGGTAACCGTGTCAAAACGCCAAGACTTATTCTTAACCTTTTAATCGTTTGGGCTTTAACGGGTCTTTGGCATGGGGCTAGTGTTAATTTCTTACTATGGGGTCTTTATTATGGGGTTATTTTAATTATTGAAAAATTATTTTTAAAAAAATATTTAGAAAAATTACCGCGTTTTTGCCAACACTTATATGCTATAATTATCATTATCTTTGGTTGGGTTTTATTTAGAAGTTTGACATTCACCGAAATATCAACAATTTTTAAGGCCATGTTTGGTGGTTTTGGTTTCGGTAATATTAATCTTTTAATCTATATTAATGCTTTTACTTTTAGTACATATCTAGCTCTTATTTTAACTATTTTTATGGTAGTTCCTTTAGGACAAAAATTAAGAAAAAAGTATCCGCGTTTAACTGATGTTTTTCTAGGTATTTTGTTTGTTTTATCTCTTTTAGAAATAATAATTGGTTCTTATAATCCTTTTATTTACTTTAGGTTTTAGGTGATTTATGCAAATAGAAAGAATTGTGGTTGGGGCTCTTGCAACCAACTGTTACTTAGTAACTTGTAATGATAAAACAATAATTATTGACCCTGGGGATGAAGGAGAAAAAATAATCGCGGCCTGCGAAAATAAAAAGGTGGTAGGAGTTCTGATAACTCATCATCATTTTGATCATGTTACCGCCTTAAAACAAATTGAAAAACATTTTGGAATTAAGGAAAGTACTATGGTTCCTGGTTTTGATTTTGAAATTATTAAAACACCTGGCCATACGAGTGATTCCCTAAGTTATTATTTTCCTTCCGAAAAAGTTTTATTTAGTGGAGACTTTTTATTCTACCATTCTATTGGGAGAACAGATTTAGAAACCGGAGACGATAAAGAAATGCAAGAAAGTCTTGAAAAAATTAAAACTTATCCCGATGATATAACGGTTTATCCAGGACATGGAAAATCTACAACTTTAGGCGAAGAAAAACCAAGATTTGAATTATATTATTAAAAAAAGTTATTACACCCTATCGTAATAACTTTACAAAGAACCACAAATGTTTTATAATGTTATTAAGAGGGTGATAACATGCTTATTAGAGAAAATTATTTATCTAAAATAAGAGGGTTTTATGATTCCAATTTAATCAAAATTTTGGTAGGAATAAGAAGATGTGGCAAATCAGTTATCTTAAATCAAATTATTGAAGAATTAAAAAAGAAAAAAAGAATAGCAAGTGACCATATTATCGTTATTAATTTTGAATTTATTGAATTTGAAGAATTATTAGATTATAAAAAATTAAATAGTTATGTTAAAGATAAGATTAAAGATACGAAAATTTATTATTTATTTTTAGATGAGGTTCAAAATGTGGATAATTTTGAAAAAGTTATTAATTCCTTACAAGCTTCAATAAAAAATATAAGTATTTTTTTAACGGGTTCTAATAGTAAAATGTTATCTGATGAATTATCAACTGTTTTATCAGGAAGATATGTTTTATTTAATATTAATCCTTTGTCATATAAAGAATATGTGGCATTGGCAGGTAAAAATGGGGAAGATTTAACTACCTTTTGGGATTACGCTAAATGGGGAGGCCTTCCTAATAGATGCGAATTTACTAATGAAGCGGATATTAAAAACTATCTGCATAGTGTTTATGATTCTATTATCTTAAGAGATGTTGTAAAAAGATTAAATTTAAAAGATACTGTTTTATTCGATATGATATTACAATATTTAATTTCGACAGCTGGCCGCGAATTTTCGGCCGAAAATATTATTAAATATTTAAATCAAAAAAATAAAAAAATATCAAATGAAACTTTATATACTTATATTGATGCTTTGTGTAAGGCTTTAATTTTAAAAAAAGTATATCGTTATGATATAGTCGGTAAAAGTATTTTAAAAACTTTAAATAAATATTATGTTACGGATTTAGGAATTGCCCAAATTAAAAATAATAATTCGGAATTTAAAAATTATATTGTTTTAGAAAATATTGTTTATAATGAATTAATTTACCGAGGATATGAAGTATATATTGGTAAAACTAAAACGGGAGAAGTTGATTTTTTAGCTAAAAAGGATGGATTTGTTAAATATATTCAAGTAACTTATGAAATAGCTGGGAATGAAGATGCATTAACTAGAGAATTTGGCGCTTACAAAACTATTAATGATAGTTATCCTAAATATGTTATTTCTTTAGATAAAATAGATTTATCCCAAGAAGGTATTAAACACTTAAATTTAATTGATTTTCTTTTAAGTGAAGATTTCTAACTAGCAAAAAACCACTTTAGGTGGCTTTTTTAATATGTTTTTTCCGAATAACTATGGGAATAAACTATTGGTTCCATAAATTCAACATAGTTTAAATAAATGATTCTAATTAAATACCAATTATTATTTAAAGGGTCGCGAATAATTAAATGATCTTTTCCTGCTTCCTCAATAACCCCTTCATAAATTTTGTTTTGCCAAGCACTTGAATCCGGGTAAGAAACATAAGCTTTAACTTTTTTCCCTTTGTTTAATCTTAAAATGTTTTCAATAAAACTTTGTTCCATAGGTAAGGAAGAACTAACTTCGGATACTTGCATATTTCCGGGTGGAGTTTCAAAGTTCATGGAATTAGGAAAAGTTGGATTTTGGTAAAAACTGCCATTCAAAATAATTCACCTCTGTAAAATATATGTAACTTTGGCTAAATAATTGCTAAATTTTTAAATTTCATTTATAATTATCATAAAGGCGGTAGTGTGATATGAAGGAAATAAGCAACCGAAAAATAATTATCCAAGGCCTTATGTTTGTTTTGGGAGTCTTTTTGCTCGCTTTAAACTACAATTTGTTTTTAGTGCCTAATAATTTTGCTTTCGCTGGCATGAGTGGGATTGCAATACTAGTTCATGAGGTTACAGGTTTTGATTCAACCCTTTTTATCTATATTTCTAATGCGGTTTTAATTGTGATAAGTTTTATATTTTTAGGTTGGAATATTACTAAAAAAACAATTTTAGGAAGTATTTTATATCCCGTGATGATCACATTTACTTACCCTATTGCTCAAGTATTGCTTGTCCATTTTCAGTTTACAGAATTAATATTAACCGTGGTTTTAACAGCTATTCTTTATGGGATTAGTAATGGTTTAATTTATAAAAGTGGTTATACAACGGGTGGTAATGATGTATTAATGCAACTTATGAATAAATATTTAAAAATACCCGAATCTAAAGGATTATTATTTGTTAATGTAATTGTTATTATTTGTTGTACTTATATTTTTACAATTGAACATGGGATTTATTCTTTAATTATTATGTTAATTAGTACCCTTTTCTTAGAAAGAATATTATATGGTATTTCGGATAGTAAAGTATTTTATATTTTTACGAGAAAACCAAAACAAATTAAAAAAATTATTTTTGATGAATTTCAAACGGGATTCACGGTTTTACCAACTAAAGGTGGATATTCCCATACTAGAAGTAGTTTGTTAATGGTGGTGGCCTCTAATAGAGATTATTATAAGTTTAAAACGCGTATTTTAGAAATAGATCCGAATGCTTTTTTTGTCATTGAAAATTGTTATGAGGTTAATGGTGGAGTCAAAAGGTCAAATTTACCATTTATTGAGGATTGAGATAATGGTATAATTATCCTAGGAGGTAAAATGAAGTTTATTGAGTTAAAAAATGTTAATAAAATATATAAAAATGGCGTAACTGCTCTAGCGGATATGTCAGTGGAAATAGAAAAAGGCGAATTTGTTTTTGTAATTGGTTTAACTGCCAGTGGAAAATCAACATTTATTAAAATGTTATATCGGGAAGAAAAACCTACTAGTGGTACTGTTACTGTTGGCGGCTTAAATGTTGGAAAAATTCGTAATGGTCGCGTTTATAAATTAAGACGTAAAATAGGCATTGTATTTCAAGACTTTAAGTTATTACCTAAATTAACGGTTTATGAAAATGTGGCTTTTGCTTTAGAATGTGTTGGGTTAAAAGAAAAAGAAATAAGGCCTAAAGTAATGAATGCTTTAGAAAGAGTAGGCTTAAAAGATAAAGTGCGATCTTTTCCTAATGAATTATCTGGTGGGGAACAACAACGGGTTTGTATTGCCCGAGCCATAGTTAATGAACCAAAACTTCTTATTTGTGATGAACCAACGGGAAACTTAGACCCCGAAACTAGTAAAGAAATAATGGATGTTATAGATAGTATCAACAAAGATTTAAAAACCACGATTATTATGGCAACGCATGATAAGGATATCGTTAATAGAATGAAAAAAAGAGTGCTTTTAATCGATCATGGTGTTCTAGCGGGCGATTATGCGAAAGGAAGATATAAGGCTCATGAGGGTAATTAGAATAATAGGCAGAAGCTTTCGCGATGCTTTTAAAAGTATAGGTCGGAATTTTAGTTTAAGTTTTGCTTCTATTATGTGTACGACTATTACTTTAATTTTAGTTGCAGTAGCGATTGTATGTGCTGCCAATATTGAAAATGCTACAAAATTAATTGAAGATGAATTAAGTATTGTTGTTTATCTAAATAAAGATGTAACAACCGAAAAAATTGATAACATTAAAAGTGATATTGCCTCAGAAAGTAATGTTCAAGAATATACTTTTAAAAGTAAAGATGAATGGAAATTAGAAATGGCTGAATATAGCCAAACTTTTGATACGGTTTTAAATTATATTGGGGAAAATCCTTTATTAGATTCGTTCATTATTAAAGTTTATGATCTAGAAGAAATGCATGATACGGCCGAATATATTAAATCAATTGATGGCGTCGAAACAGTTAAATATGGGGAAGGAATGGTCGAAACAGTTGTTTCCACTTTCGATGTTGTTGAAAAAGTTGTAATTGTTGCCGTTGTTGCCCTAATTTTAGTTACAGCTTTCTTAATTAGTAATACGATTAAATTAACCATCTTTAGTCGCAGAAATGAAATCGAAATTATGCGGTTAGTGGGAGCAAGTAATGCTTCAATCAAATTACCATTCTTAATTGAAGGTTTTGTTATTGGTATTATTGGTTCAATTATCCCAGTTTGTATTACCATTTATGGTTATGTTATTTTATTTACCAAAATGGGAGGTCAATTATTCACAAATTTAATTATTTTAATAGAACCATATAATTTTGTGTTCTTAGTGGCTCTAGTTTTAGTGGTAATTGGGGCTTTAGTTGGTATGTTTGGTAGTCTAAAAGCTGTAAGGAAGTACTTGAAGATATGAAAAAGTTAGGTAAAATTGGCCTTATAGGCCTAATTGCAAGTATGCTTATATCTTTGGCACCAATCCCTGTTAAAGCTGTATCTAGTGCCAATACCTTGGCCGGCCTTAGAAAAGATTTAGCCGCTTTTGAACAACAAAAGAGAAATAATGATAATAAGAAAAAATGGACGCAATCGGAAATAGTTCAAAAAAATAATGATATTGCTAATGCTAAAAAAGAAATTGATGCGTCGGAAGTAAAAATCGAAGAAGCCAAACAAAGTATTGAAGAAACAAATGAAAAAATAAAAGAATATGAAGCTAAAACCGAAGAAGTAATGAGTTTTTATCAAATTATGATGGGGGAAAACTCTTACCTAGAATTTGTTTCTGACTCATCCAGTATGACGGAGATGATTATGCGTATTGATGCGGTCGAACAATTAATTGCCTATAATCAAGAACAATTAGTAACTTTAGAAGATTTAATTAAAGAAAATGAACAACGCCAAGTTGATTTAAAAAAATATGAAAATGAACTTAATAGTAATATTACATCTTATGAAAGTAAAATTAAAGAATTAGATTCAGATCTTTTGGAACTTGCTGATATCTCTTTATCAATTGAAGATGATATTCAATCTCAAAAGGATGCGATTAAAACCTATGAACAAATGGGTTGTCGGGAAGATGAAACTTTGGAAGCTTGTATTGCCAGAACTAGTTCTAATGGGGGTTGGTTAAAACCGGTACCTAAAGGTTATATCGTTAGTTTATTTGGTTATAGACAAGGTAATGCTAATGTATCAAGCAACCATAGTGGGATTGATATTGGGGTAAGTGAAGGAACAACAGTTTTATCTTCTACTAATGGAACAGTTGTTACTATATTACATACTAATTGTGGTGGTAACCAAGTTTATGTTCAATCTTATATTGATGGTAAACCTTATACCGTATTATATGCTCATTTAAAAAGTGTAAGTGTATCAAAGGGGCAAAAAGTAACGCAACAAACCCAAATAGGAATCTCGGGTGGATATAGTACCTCAACTCTTCATGGAGGGTATGACAGATGTACAACTGGGGCTCACTTACATGTTTCGGTGTCGGAAACAGTATATCAAAGTTATTCTAACTTTGTTGCCCATTTAATTAATCCTCCAGGATATCCTAAAACTAAAGGGGCATGGTTTTATAGCAGAACCCAATGGTTTGATTAAGAGTTAATTAGCTAAAAACTATTTTGAAAAACTTATAAAATTTAATCAACAAACTGATAAAATGATTTTTGTCAAGACATAGTGACTAAAAATTGCAAAAGAAGATAATCGTCTACCAGGGCGATTTTCTTTTCAA
>CANQXV010000002.1 GCA_947627895.1 uncultured Bacilli bacterium | reverse complement strand
CACATATTAAAACAGCCACAAGTGAAGTAACAAATGATAGTATAACGATAACCTTAGAAAAAGATAAAGGAAATAGGGAAATAGATAAATACTATTTTGGAATAAAAGAAATTGGACCTGTTATGGCAGCATCAATAGAAGATGTTGAAATGAAACCATGGGATGAAAATACATATACATTTACAGGATTACATGAAAATACAAATTATAAAATATATGCCTATGCTGTAGATGAATATGGATTTAAATCAAATGAATATGAAACAGAGGCAAACATAGCAACAGATAAATTACCAGAGGTAGGAGAAGTAAGTCATAGTGAGGGCCCAGACAGTATAACAGTAACATTGACAGGTCCAATTAAGGGAAGTAATGAAATAGCAGGATATGAATATCACATAACAGGAGGAGTAGCCGAAGGACAAATAGATACAAAAGAAGAAACAACATCGCCAACACATACCTTCACGGACTTAAGTGAACAAACGCAATATAAAATAGAAATAAGAATAAAAGATAGTAAAGGATTATATTCCCAAGTTAGTACATTAAGTTTAACTACAACGACTGCGCCATTAGAAATAACCGATATTCAAGTTGTCACTGATGAGAGTAATGCTGTACTTACAGTTTCAGTAAAAGGTGGTACAGAGCCGTATACATATTCTGTAATTGAAAATTCATGTGATACCTCGTGTGGCAGTTGTAATATATATGATAAAAAAATAGAAATAACTTATACTGGCAATAAAATAACAATAAATAATTTGGATAATTGTAGAAATCCATATTCATTTAAAGTAAAAGTAACAGATAATAAAAAAAGCGAATACATTTATGATGTTCAAGGTGTTAATCTTGATTATGGTAATTCTCCGTGCAGATGCGTTGATTGAGATTTATTAATCGTAATATTTTAGAATTTACCAAATAGTTGGTATTTTCTTTTTTTCTTGTTATAATTTATACATAGGAATGATATACAAGGAGTGATATAAAATGAGTAAAATTGTTGATGGTAATGGTGCTTGTAGTAGAATAGCTTATTTGTTTAGTGAGGTTTGTAGTATTTATCCAATTACACCTTCTAGTCCAATGGCTTCTAATATTGATTTACTTACAAGTACCGGTTTATTAAATTTATATAATGATGTTCCAAGAGTTGTTGAAATGGAATCCGAAGCTGGGGCAGCAGGGGCTTTTCATGGTGCTCTTTTAAGTGGCAGTCTTGCCTCAACATTCACAGCATCACAAGGTCTTTTATTAATGATACCTAATATGTATAAAATCGCGGGAGAAATGTTACCAGGAGTTATTCATGTTGCGAGTAGAAGCTTAGCAACGCATGCTTTATCAATTTTTGGTGACCATCAAGATATTTATGCAACAAGAGCAACCGGTTTTTGTATGTTGGCATCTTCTTCGGTGGAAGATGCTCAAAATCTAGCCGCTGTTGCTCACCTTTCAGCGATAAAAGGGAGCCTACCTTTCTTGCATTTTTTTGATGGCTTTAGAACTAGTCATGAGTTAAATACTGTTGATGAGTTAAAAGATACGGACCTTTTAAAACTTGTTGATAAGGAGGCCCTAGCTAGTTTTAAAAATAGATGTTTAAATGTTGGCTGTGGAGTTCAATATGGTATGGCCCAAAATGAGGATATTTATTTTGCCACAATGGAAGCTAGAAATAATGCTTATAATAAGATGAGTGATATTGTTAATGAATATATGCAAGAAATAAATACATTAACAGGTAGAGATTACAAACCGTTTAATTATTATGGTGATGCTAATGCTAAAAATGTAATTGTTGCCATGGGAAGTGTAACAGATACGATTAAATTAGTTGTTCAAAAACTAAAAAATGTGGGATTAATTGAAGTCCATTTATATCGCCCATTTAGTTCGAAATATTTATTAGATGTTTTACCTAAAAGTGTACAAAATATCGCGGTTCTTGATCGAACTAAAGAAGCTGGAAGTATGGGTGAACCATTATACTTAGATGTCTGTGCCGCCTTACAAAATAAAAATATTAACATTGTTGGGGGTCGTTTCGGCTTATCTAGTAAAAATACGACTCCTGCTGATATCTATAGCGTTTATAAAATGTTAGACGGCGAACTTAAAAATAACTTTACCATTGGTATTACTGATGATGTAACTAATTTAAGCTTACCCAAGGAAGAATTTTTAGTAGAACATAATCACCAAGAAATTAAAATTTATGGTTTTGGTTCTGATGGGATGGTTAGTGCTAGTAAAGAAATATTAAAAATTGTTCATGAAAATTTACAAAAATATGTTCAAGGATATTTTGAATATGATTCTAAGAAAAGTGGTGGGGTTACGGCATCTAATTTAAGAATCAGTGATGAAAAAATAAATATGCCTTTTTATGTAACTAATCCCGAATTAGTAGTTGTAACTAAAGATGTTTATTTTAAAAACTTTGATATGCTAAGTAATATTAAAGAAAATGGTACCGTTTTAATATCAACTATTAAAAATGATAAAGAATTAAATGATTTATTACCTAATAAAGTAAAGAAAATAATCAAGGAAAGAAATATTAAAGTATTATATATTGATGCTGAAAATATTGCTTTAAAAGCGGGAATAAGAGGCAAAATTAATAAAATAATGGAAACAATTATTCTTTCACTTTTAGGAGTTGATAAGGCTTTAGATTTAGTTAAAAGTTGGATTGCTAAAGAATTTGTAACTAAAGGAGAAGATGTAATAAATAGTAATATTAAAGCGGTCGAAGATGCTTTAGATAATCTACAAGAATTAGAAGTTACCACTACTTTTGATGAATATGAAGAAAAAGAAAAAAGTGTAATTGATATGATTAATGCTAGAGAAGGAAATAATATTCCGGTTAGTAAATTATTACCTTTATCTTTTGGGGCTTTTCCTAATGCATTATCCCGGTTTGAAAAAAGAAATATTTCAAATGTAATTCCTAAGTGGATTAAAGAAAATTGTATTCAATGCGGCATGTGTTCTTTAGCTTGTCCTCATGCGGTTATAAGACCGGGGTTAAATGAAAAAGATGGTTTACCACTTGTGGGCAATGATACTTTAAAATACGAAATCGTAGTTAGTGAAAAAGATTGTACCGGTTGTGGTGTTTGTGCTAATATTTGTCCAGGTAAAGCAGGTAACAAAGCCTTAGAGATGATTGAAAAGAAAGAAAAAGCCGATGTTGATTTTGCAAGTATGCCCCATCTTGATAATCCTTTAAATAAATTTACGATTAAAGGTAGTCAATTGGAAAAGCCTTTATTTGAATTTAGTGGAGCTTGTGCGGGTTGTGGGGAAACACCGTATATTAAATTATTAACCCAATTATTTGGCGAAAAATTAGTTATTGCCAATGCCACAGGTTGTTCAAGTATATATGGTGGTAGTACCCCATCAACTCCTTATAGTATTCCTTGGGCTAACTCTTTATTTGAAGATAATGCCGAATTTGCTTTAGGAATTCACTTATCTTATAAACAAAAACGGGAACGAATTGCTAAAATTATGGAACACGCTATGGATGCTGTTGATGAACCAGTTAAAAAGTTATTTACCGAATGGCTAGAAAATAGGGAAGATGTTACAATTACTACTAAAGTTCAAAAAGAATTAAAAGATAAAACTATACCTCAAGAATTAAAAGATTTATTAGAGTACATTTCAGCCAGAACAGTTTGGGCTATCGGTGGCGATGGCTGGGCTTATGATATAGGCTTTGGTGGTCTAGATCATGTGTTACATACAAATGAAAACATTAAAGTTTTAGTTTTAGATACGGAGGTTTATTCGAATACAGGTGGTCAAGCTAGTAAAGCAACTAAATTAGGTGCGGTCGCTGAATTTGCCAACTTTGGTAAGAAAACTAATAAAAAAGATTTGTTTAGAATAGCAACTGCCATTCCTAATTGTTATGTGGCCAGTGTCTCTTTAGGCTCTAATATGATGCAAACAATAAAAGCGATGGAAGAAGCAGATAAACATGGCGGACCGGCTATAATTATTGCTTATGCGACTTGTGTCGAACACGGAATAAAGACCGGCATGAATTGCAGTATGGCTGAACAAAAACTAGCCGTTGATTGTGGTTATCAAATATTAATGCGTTATGATGGAACTAACTTAAATATCGATAGCAAAGAACCAAACTTTGATTTATATGAAAATTTCTTAAATAACGAAGTAAGATTTAATGCTTTAAAGATTAAAAATCCCAAAGAAGCGGAAAAAATCTTAGCTAGTCAAAAAGAAGCGGCAATAGCTAGATATAAATATTATCAAAATTTAAAATAAGGGATTAAAAAAAGAACTTTTTAGTCCTTTTCCTTTATTGTTGAATTAAGATTTTGCTATTTTCAATTAAAATGGATTTAGGATAAGGGGCTCTCTCATCAGTTCGACCTAATAAATAATCAATAGATGTATTATAAAAGTCGGCCAAAATTACTAATTTTTCCACTGGTAACATTTGAATTCCTATTTCATATTTGGAATATTGTTGTTGCGTGGTATGGAGTAATTTTGCTATTTCTTTTTGGGATATTCCTCTATCCATTCGTACTTCTTTTAATCTGCCAATGCTCAAAAATCATCACCTAGTTTTATTTTCATATAAAATTGGTAAAATTTGCCAAAAATACACCCTATACGGTGTATTAATTATGACTTGCATAAACTTTAAACCTAGATTTATAATTATATTAGGTGATAATTAATGAATACAACAGTTCATCAAACAGTATCTACTCCCAAAGTAAATTATATAGGTTTAACTTCTGAAGAAGCGGAGGGCTTAATTTATTTAACCCAAAATTGTTATAGTTTAGTGGATAGTGAAATTAAAGAAATAATTTTAAATAATAGTAATGGTAATTTAAATATTCATGGAGTAGCCAAAGACCGAGGTTTTATTGCTTTTAGTAGTAGGGTTACCCATGAAGATAATGTAGTGCAATTTTTATCTAAAATGTATGCCGGTGAAACATTGGATGATCTAAAAGATGGACACGGAGAAAATTGGCAATCAATTGATACTTTTTATTTTGAACCAGATGAAATACGGGTAGTGTGTGCCAATCCTAGTTTTAAAGAATATCAAACAAGATATATTGCTCCTTTTGATAGTGAAAGAAAGATGTGAATATCATCTTTTTTTCACATTTATATAGTAAAATGAATTTAGGTGATGTTAAATGCGGGTTTTGATTGTTGATGATGAAGAGTTAATTAGAAATGTCATTAAAGAATATTTAGTTCAAGAAAAATATGAGGTAAAAGAAGCCTCCAATGGTGAAAAAGCAGTTGAAGAGGTAAAAAGAGAAGATTTTGATATTATCATTATGGATATCATGATGCCAAAAATGGACGGGTTTACAGCTTGCCGGGAAATTAAAAAAATAAAAGATATTCCTTTTTTAATGTTATCGGCCAGAGGCGAAGAATATGATAAATTATTAGGTTTTGATTTAGGTATTGATGACTATGTTACCAAACCCTTTAGCCCTAAAGAATTAGTGGCCCGTCTTAAAGCTATTACCAAAAGAGGCAAATCTAATCCGACATATGTCGTTGCTGGAATCAAAATAGATGATGCGGCTCATGAAGTTTACATTGATGAAAAGCCTATTTATTTAACTCCTAAAGAATATGAACTGTTAAAGTATTTCATGGAAAATAAAAATATTGCTTTATCTCGGGAAAATATTCTAAACAACATTTGGGGTTATGATTTTTATGGGGATGATAGAACTATTGATACGCATATTAAAACTTTAAGAAAGCATTTAGGAAAATATAAAAATTTGCTTATAACAGTTCGGGGAAGGGGGTATAAGTTTGTTGCCAAAGAAGAAAAATAAACGGAGTATCCAAAGTAAAACCCTTTTCTATTTAATTACTTTTAATGCTATAATAGTTATTCTTTTATGGTTCTTTCAAATTACAATTTTTGATAGATACTATGAAAAATACCAAATAAAGATTTTAAATACCATGGTTGATGATATAAATAATACCTCATCCGATGCCATATATACAAAGCTAGAAGAAGCGGCTTATTATAATGGTGTTTGTATTGCTATAACCAGTGATAATAGCTATGTTACCACTATTAATGCTAATATGGATGGCTGTGTATTTAAAAATAATAATCTTAAAGTTCAAGAAATGATGCAATCATTTATTTCTTCGGGTGATAATAAAAAGACTTTTAAATTTATTAATGAAGACCGCCATATTGCCGCGATGATGTATGGTTTAAAATACAATAATAATTACATATTTATGTATTCTAACTTAGAAGATATATCGATGGTAACGACTGTTGTTAAAAGACAACTATTATATTTATCTATTGTTGCTTTAATTATTGCTATTATTATTTCGGTTTATTTAGCTAATAAAATAACAGATCCAATTACCAAGATAACTAAAAAAGCTAAGTTACTTGGTAAAGGTAACTATGATGTTACTTTTGATGAAAGTGATATTAAAGAGATTGATGATTTAGCCACTACTTTAACGCAAGCTAAAGAAGAGTTAGGTAAAACTGATGAATTAAGACGCGATTTAATGGCCAATGTTTCCCATGATTTAAAGACACCTTTAACTATGATTAAAGCCTATGCGGAAATGATTAAAGATATTTCTTATAAAGATAAAGCCAAAATGAATGAACACTTAGATATTATTATTGATGAAACAGATCGTTTAACTTTACTGGTAAATGATATTTTAGATTTATCTAAACTCCAATCAGGAGAAAATCAAAATTTAAAAATTGAAGAATTTGATTTAGTTAAAGAAATTAATAGTATTTTGAAAAAATATGAAATTATTAAAGAAACCGAACAATATAATTTTGAGGTTGAAATGCCTGAAGCAGCCATTGTTAAAGCCGATCGAAATAAACTTAATCAAGTTATTTATAATTTAATTAATAACGCCATTAATTATACCGGTGAAGATAAAAAAGTAACTATTAAAGTCGTAAAAGAAAAGAAGAATTATAAAGTAGAAATTATTGATACGGGCAAGGGAATTAAAAAAAGTGAATTACCCCATATATGGGATAAGTATTATAAAAACTCTAAAAAGCATCAACGAAATGTAGTATCGACCGGCCTAGGTCTTGCTATTGTCAAACAAATATTAGAACAACATGAATTTAATTATGGCGTTAATAGTGTGTTAAATAAAGGTACAACTTTTTACTTTATTGTCAAGGGCAAATAGATTTCATCAAAAATCCACCTATTTTTCACATATCTTAGATATGATAACAATGAAAGAAGGTGATAAAGTAACATTTAAAGACTAACTATTAAAAAAATATTTACTCGAAACTCACAACATAAAAAAATGGGACGATTTATAATATCCCATTTTTTCTTATCTAAAATATATAAAAATGAATATAGCTAACAATAGACAATAGATTGAAAATTTCCAAAGGGAACCTTTTTTAACTAAATTACTTAACCACTTATATGAAAAATAAGTTACAATGCCTGAGGCAATTAACCCTGCGGCATAAGGAAGAAGCATACTTGTTAAATCGGGGGTTGCCAGTAGGTCTGATACTCCTAGAAGCATTGTTGCTATACTAACAGGAAAATATAAGATAAAAGTATATTTTAAAGCCGTTTCTCTTTTTAATTTACATAATAGGCAAGCAACTAAAACGGTACCACTTCGAGATATGCCCGGAATAATAGTTACTGCTTGAAATAAACCAATAATTAAAGCATCTTTAATTGTTAAATCTTTATCTTCTTTTTCTCCTTTTAAATTTCGAACTAAGAAAAGCATTAAAGCCGTTATTAGAAAAGCAAAAGCAAGTCCTTTAACCGAATATAAATTTTCTAACTTTTCTTTAAAAATGATACCGGTAATTCCTACCGGAATTGTACTTATTACAATATACCAACAATATTTAAAATTAACTAAATTCTTTTTTCTTTTTTCTTTATTAAAGATATAAGTAAAGAAAGATTTTATTAATTCAACTATATCTTTCCAAAAAATAATTAAGATTGCAATAAAAGAACCAAAGTTAGCAATAATTTCAAAATTTAGGGAATTAAATAAGTTAGTATTAAAAATTGTTTTAAAAAGAAATATATGCCCACTACTAGAAATGGGTAAGGGTTCAGTTATACCTTGAATAATTCCTAATAAAATATATTTTAATATTTGCATTTAGCATCACCATTATAATTATATATTACTTTAATATATTTTTCACTAATTTTTCTAATTTGACAAGAAAAAAATTAATGGTAAAATATTTCTTGAGGTAATTATGGCAGGAACATTAACACATATTAAATTTGGTCATGATTTATATAATCGTCTTAATTTAAAAAATATTGATAAAGACTTTTTTGTCATTGGTAATCAAGGACATGATTTAAATTTCTTCATTCATCTTTGGGAATATCCCTTAAAGAAGAAAATATTTAAACTTACTAAAGATTTACAACAAGTAGATATTAATAAATTTAAAAATTTAGTTAAAGGTACAAGTAATGAGACTAGAAGTTTTTTATATGGTTATTTAGCTCATGAAATATTAGATAGAAAAGTTCATCCTTATATAAATTACAAATCTAATGATAATCATGATAAACATGCTTTATTAGAAAGTATTATTGATGTTAAATTAAATGATATGAATACGATTAAGAAAAAGATACCTAAGCATTTAAAAATAACTAAACAATTTAAAAGAAAAATAATTAGTATTTTTAAAACCTATTTTAAAAGTGATAAATATGGTAAAAGAATAACAAGATCAATTAATAATGTTTACCCTTTTTTAAGACTTTATCGATTTGATAAATTAGGTATAAAAAAAATAATGTATTCCTTAATAAGTAAAAAGAAACTTAGATTCTTATCATTTAATTACAATAGTAAAGAATTAGATGTGGAAATGGATGAATTTATTAAATTATATAATGAAGCTTTATATCAAGCCGAAACTTTTCTTAGAATTTTAGATAAAAAAGGAAAATAAAAATAAATAATTAATAAAATACAATGTGATGAAAAATGAAGTTTTTAAAACTAATTATTTTTCTAACTTGTATTTTTTTATTAGCAAGTTGTTCTGATTTTAACAATATTAAAGTACCAGTTATAAATATTTTAAAAACAAGTAATATAGAAAAAGATATTTTATTTTATGAATTAGAAAAGTATTTAAAAGAAAATAATTATAATTTAAGTATTGGTTATTATGATATTAAGGATAATTATACTTATACCTATAATGCTGATAAATTATATTATGGAGCTAGTTTAATAAAAACTTTAGATGCTTTATATGTTTATGAAAAAATGGATATAACTGACGATTTAAAAAATAATGTTAAACTAGCTATTGAAAAAAGCGATAATAAAGCTCATCAATTATTAGTTAAAACAATTGGTTTTAATAATTTAAAAAATTATGGTTTATCTTTAGGTATGAATAAAGTATTAACAAATGGTAATGAATTATATGGTTATACTAATATTTTAGATCAATTAATAATGTGGAGGAAATTATATTATTATATTAATGATATAAATATTGATAATACAAAAAGGGAAGAATTAAAAAATTATTTTATTAACAATTATTATAACTATTTAAAATTTAATAATAGTCCTATTATTATGCATAAATACGGTTATTATGATAAATTTTTTCATGATGTTGGAATAGTTTTTGCTAATCATCCTTATATAGTTGTAGTTTTAACTAAGGAAGCAAAAAATAAATTTAGTATAGTTACTGATGTATCAAGAAGAATATATGAGATAAATAAAAAAATTACTTGGCTTGAGTAATTTTTTCTACTTTATAAGTTTTACCAAAAGTATCAACAGTTATGTTTTTAATTAATATATTTTCTTTTAGTTTGCCTGTTTCTTCATTTGCAACTTCGGCGGTACTTTCAATTTTCTTTAGAACATCCATTCCTTTTTTTACTTTACCAAAGGCGGCATACATACCATCAAGGGAAGTGCTTGCATTGCTATTTAAAACAATAAAAAATTGGCTACCCGCGGAATCATAAGAATAAGGATTGCGGGCCATGGAAATTATTCCTTCAGTGTGGGATAAATTATTAATAAAATTATTTTGGGCAAATTCGCCTTTAATGGTATAACCTGGCCCTCCAGTTCCATCTCCATTGGGGTCACCACCTTGAAGAACAAAACTTGGTACTAAACGATGGAAAGTGGTATTTTCATAAAACCCTTCTTCAATTAAATTAACGAAATTGGCAACCGTATTTGGAGCTATATTAGGATATAACTCTAACTCAATGGTTCCATAGTTTTCAATATCCATAGTTACAATTGGGTTTTGGTTGCCACATCCCGTTAAAAATACGAGCATTGTTAATAATAAAATAATCTTTTTCATATATTTCTCCTTTTATAATACTTCATAGCCTAAAGATTCTATTTTTTCTTTTACTAAAGTTTGATTAATTTCTTCGGTTGAAGTAATTTCAACTTCTCTTTTTTCTAAATTAACCTTAACATTTTTAACTCCTTCTATAGCAAGAAGAGTGTTCTTTATTTTGTTAGCACAGTTATTACAGTGCATTCCCTCAACAGTTAATATAGTATTTATTTTCTTTTTAAACATTTTTATCATCATTCCCTTTCTTTAATCTTAAAGCATTAAATACAACGCATAAACTTGATAACATCATAGCTCCACTGGCAAACATAGGATTTGTTTTAAGACCCCATTTTTCAAAAATACCAATGGCAATAGGAATCATTAAAGTATTATAGAAGAAGGCCCAAAATAAATTTTGTTTAATATTTCGAATAGTTCTTTTTCCCATATCGAGAAAAGATACAATGCTTTCAAGTCTTTCATTAGTAATTATAACACTTGCAGAATTTGTTGCAATATTAGTACTATTACTAAAACTAATTCCAATATCCGCGGATGTAAGAGATGGAGCATCATTAATACCATCACCCACCATGATTACTTTATGATCAGTTTCTTTTAAATCTTTAATATATTTAGTTTTATCTTTTGGAATGGCTTCAGCAATAATTTCATCAATATCTAATTCTTTACCGACATTATGAGCAGTATTCTTATTATCCCCCGTTAGCATTATTGTTTTTAATCCCATTTCTTTTAATTTTTTAATTGTTTTAATGGCATCTTTTTTCAAAATATCTTTAACTCCCATAAGAGAAATTATTTTGTTATTTTCCAAAACATAGATGATACTATTTCCTTTTTCAGTTAGACTTTTTTCTTCGTTTTCAAAATCATTAGCACCAGGAATAATTTTCCGATTGCCTAATAAATAATTTCTCTTATTTATGCTTGCTTTAATTCCTATCCCTGGCATTTCTTCATAATTGGTAATTTTTAGATCACTAGTTTTATATTTTTCAAAGGCTCTGGCTATTGGGTGCGAAGAAGCCTCTTCAATATTGGCAACAATATTTAAAAGCTCGGCTTTGGTATAAGCTGAATGGTTAAATACTTCGCTTAACTCTAATGTGCCATAAGTTAGAGTTCCTGTTTTATCAAATATAATAGTATCGATGTGGGATGCAATTTCTAAAGTTTCGCTTGTTTTAATTAAAATGCCTCTCTTTGCTTCTTCACCAATCGCAATAACTATAGCAAGAGGAGTAGCAAGGCCCAAAGCACAAGGACAAGCAACAACTAATATAGTTACTAAATGAATTAAAGCCGTATTAAATGGAAAACCTAAAATTAAATAAATAATAAAACTAACAAGGGCAATTAAAATAATAATCGGAACAAAGTAAGAACTTACTTTGTCGGCGACCCGGGAAATTGGCATTTTGGAGTTGGCAGCCTCTAAAACTAAATGCACCATTTCCGATATTGTGGAATGCGGTCCAATTTTTTCGGCTTGGTATTCAACAATGCCATCGTAATTAATAGAGCCAGCAACTATCTTTTCACCCTTGCTCTTTTTACTAGGTAAAGATTCCCCGGTTATAAAAGATTCATCAAAATGGGCTTCACCTTTAATAATAGTGCCATCAACCGCCACTTTCATACCCGGTTTAACAATTAAGATATCACGAACTTTTACTTCATCAATCGTTACTTCCTTAGGGCCATTTTTAGTTTTTATTAAAGCGGACTCCGGTGTAACTTTAACTAATTCTTGAACTGCTTCTTTTGTTTTTTCACGACTATTTTTATCAATAAAGCGACCTAATTTAATAAATAAAATAATCATACAAACCGATTCAAAATATAAGTTTTCTACTAAATTAGTGTGCCCTAAAATTATTAAAATCAAATTAGTAAAACTGTAGATAAAACTTACTAAAACACCTAAGGTAACTAATGTATCCATATTGGGTGCTTTATGAATTAAATTTTTAATTCCCTTAATAATAATATCAAAACCAAATATTAAATAAGGAATGGTAAGTAGGCCTAAAGTAATAGCATAATTAACAGGATGCATCATCATATCTAAAAAGGGAATACTTGGTAAATGCAGCATATGCCCCATCGAAATATACATTATAAGTACCATTAATAAACCTAGAATAATCAAATAACTTTTGGTATAATCTTTTTTATTTTCTAAAGTCTCATCATAAATGCCCCCATATTTGTAACCTGATTCTTCAATAAAACGACCTAAGTCATCAATGGTTAAATCATCTTCATAATGAATTAAAGCCTGGCCCATAACTAAATTTACGGCGGCATCAATAACGCCTTTTTGTTTATTTAAGTATTTTTCCACATGATTAGAACAAGCAGAACAACTCATCCCTTCAACTTTTAAAATAACTTTTTGCATAATAAAATCCTATTTAAAAATGGCCGATTATATCCATTATTTCATCAATGATTTCCATCCGACCATTTTTAATATCATCAACTACACAAGTAGATAGATGATTTTTAAAAATTTCATTACAGATACTTTTTAAAGATTTATTAATGGCTGATATTTGAATTAATATTTCATCACAATAACGATCATCATCAATCATTGCGGTAATGCCTCTTACTTGTCCTTCGATAATATTTAATCTTCTTTTAAGATTTTTCTTTTCTTCTTCACTCCGATGTTTTTTACGACTACACTTAACACAACTTTCTTTCATTTTATATCACCAGTTACATTATAACACCCTCCAGGGGTATAGTCAAATTACACACCAATTTTAAGTAATTTTTCTAATTCTTCTTTTTGAATATAAGATTTTGGATAAGGTTTTCTTTCATCAGTTAACTCTAGTAAATAGTCAACTGATGTATGATAAAATTTAGCAAGCTTTATTAAAGCTTCAATTGGTATTTGTCTTTTGCCTAATTCATAGGCACTATAAGCTGTTTGAGTAACATTTAATATTTTTCCTACTTCGGCTTGTGTTAAATCATGATCTTCTCTAATATCTCTTAATCGCATTTTTATCACCAATTTTAGTTTATTTTAAAACAAATTGTCATATTGAGTTTTACGACAATTTGTGGTATTCTTATTTTAATATGATAGGTATAGATAATCCTAAAGTAGGAAAATATAATTATGAGGTAGTGAAATGAAAGAACAAAATAAAAGAAAAAGTACAATATTACTAATAATAGGAGTACTTACATTATTAATAGTAGTAGCAGGTGCCACCTATGCTTACTTTCAAGCTCAAACTGGAGATGGACAACATATTGATGTAAGTGCTCAAACCGGAACAACAGATTCCTTAACATTTAGCATGGAAGATAAAAATGTAACTGATGCATCTAATCATATAACTGATAATGATTCAGAATCAGCAATAACCATAAATGCAACAATGACAAACTTTAAAGAAAATGCTGAAAGTATAGCAGATGGAGTAACAGGTAAAGTAGTATTAAAAGCAAATAGTACAACGAGGGAAGCCAACGAAACTTATAATGTATACTTACATATAGATACAAATGAATTAGAGTATTCAAGTTATAAGGATACAGATGGAAATGTAAAACTTGCACCATTGAGTTCTGAAGAAAAGGAAGCATATACAGAAGGAATACCCGAATTAATACTAACAGTCAAAAAGAATGGTACAGAAATTAAAAATATAACAAGTTTAGAATCATACTATAAAGAAGGAATAGAAATAAAATATAATGATGAATCAGGAGAACAAACTAGAACTTTAAATGGATATGATATAACCGAAAAAGGTGGAATTATAAAGATAAGCACCGATGAAACAGGTACTATAGCAGTAACGGCTCCAGAAGATGGAAGTCAACCAAATCCAAAAGAAGATGAATGGGAAATAACACTAACATTTATAAACTTACCAACTGACCAAGAAATAAATACAGGAAAGAGTGTAAGTGGAAAAGTAATAATCCAAAAAGAAGAATATGTACCAGCATATGAAAAAAATATAACTAAATTATTAGTAGATTCCGAAGAAGATACATTAATACACCATAATGGGACAATAAAGGCACCATCTCAACTAGATAATACCGAAGATACTGAAATAATAGGTGGTTATCAAATAACTCCTAATCATCAAAGTGAATATGGAATATTATATGCAAGTGATTCTTCAGAATTAAGTGAAAACAGATTGATAAAATTTTATTGTAATAATGACGAATATTTTATAGGCCATTATTGCGATCCATCAAATCCACAACATTATACATTAGCCTATGATACCTCTCAAACACCTTATACATTTAAACAAGCTCTTCAAAAAGCATTAACTGATGGCTATGCTGAATCATCAATAATTGATGCAAACGATGAGTCATATAGATATAGCGGTTCAAGTGAAAATGTACATAATTATGTATGTTTAGATAATAAAACAGGTGAAGACGAATGTTCAAATGATGATTTATATAGAATTATAGGATTATTTAAAAATAAATTTAATGACTATGAAATGAAATTAATCAAAGCAGATTATGCGACAGAAGGACAACTTGGAGTCGACGGAGCAAGAAATCCTGAAAGTAACTATATTAAATCATCAGAATCAACATATAAAGGAGAGCTAGAACAAGTTCCAAAATACTACTGGGCAAGTAGTGATAATGATTCAAATTTATGGAAAGGTAGTACACTAAATACATACAACTTAAATACAAAATTTTTAGAGTATTTAAGAACTACAGACGGTAAAAAAGAAAAAATAGTAGATCAAATAACAAAACATGAATGGATAACAGCCGGTAATAATTATTATAAAGTATATTATCATATAATAGCAGTAGATTCTTACAAAAATGAAATAGTTAATCCAGATAGAGGAATTACAAATGCAAGTGCAACAGAAGTAGACGATAAAACAACAGCTAAGATAGGACTAATGTATGTAAGTGACTATGGATATGCAACAAGTTCAGAGAATTGGCAAACGGAAATATATAATTATAATCAAGATAATATATCGACAAGCAATTGGATGTATATGGGATTGTATGAATGGACAATTACACGGCGGACTGACAATTGGTACGATGCATTCCGCGTTGACAGTGGTGGTCGAGTTGATAACTGGACAGTGTACAGCATTGACCATTGTGTACGTCCTACCTTCTATCTAAAGTCTAGCACTGAGATTGCATCAGGTGATGGTACACTTGGAAATCCTTATCGATTATCTTGGTAGTAATTAAAACAAGTTAAAATAATTTCATATTTTACATAATATTAATATAGGTGATAGATATAATTTTAATTATCTTAGGCATAATATTATGTAGTGTGGGATTATTTTTTTTAATTATTTACTTAAATTTATTAACAATAGGGTATAGTTTTTTAGAATTTGGTCAATTTATTATTAGAAACCCTTATATGTATTTATTACCCCTAGGAATTATTCTTATAAGCATTGGCTTAGAAAGGAAAAAGATAAATGAATTTTTATTACGACATCACTTTAGACTTTTTAGAAAATAATTATCCCTTTTATGAGGTTTGTGAAAATGATTGTTTTAGTAATATAAAGAAAATACCTTTATTTCAAATAACAAGTAAAGTATTAAAAGAATTAGTCTTAAATAAAGTTAAGGTAAGTAGTGATTTTTTAAAAATAATTGAAAATAAAACCCCTACGGAAAAAGGAATAATTAAATATGCTTGTATTCTGGCTGATAAAAATAATGCTCTAGCCTTTATTTTTGATGATGAAGGAGTTAGTGTTAATTATAGTGCTTTATCTTTAAATGATGAACTTAATTTACTTGAAGTAATCTATACGATTAAAAATATTGATTTAGAATATGAGGTAATAGAAAAGAAAAAAGCAAATAATGATTTAAGAAAAGAAGTGAATATGCGTAGTATTATTAATCAAGAAATAGATAAATTATATCAAGAGAAAAATAAAAGTAAATTACAATTTTTGTATTTAGAATGGTTTAATAATTATGAAGAGGATGTTACTAAAATATATCAAAAGATGAAAAAACAAATTCAAGAACAATTAGGTAATAAAGAAGAGAATATTTTTCATATAATTGAAATAAGTTATAACAATGTATAAATTTTAAAAATTTGTTTATGCTAAAAATATAAGAAATGGGGATGCAAAAGTGAAAAAATTATTTGTTAGTTTAGGAGTATTATTACTAAGTGTTTTAGTTTTAACAGGTTGTTCTTTAACAAGAAGTACGGCAGGAGATGCGGTTAAATTGTTTTTAGATCAATATAAGAATTTATCTTCTTCCGTTTTATCTGATTTAGAGGATGTAATATCTAATGAAGATTTCACGGATAAACAAGAAGAAGTATATCGGGATATTTTAAAAAAACAATATAGTGATATTAAATATGAAATAACTGATGAAAGTTATAATGGGGATACCGCAACGGTTGAAGCCAAGGTAAGTGTTTATGATTTATATAAAGCCCAAAGTAATGCAGCAAGTTACTTAAGTGATCATCAAAATGAATTTTTAGATGAAAATGGGACATTTGATGATAGTAAATTTTTAGATTATAAATTAGAACAAATGAAAAAGATGAGTGATAGGGTTGAATATACCGTAACATTTGAAGTTATCAAAGATGAAGATAAGAAATGGCAAGTTAAAGAATTAAGTGAGACTGATTTAGAAAAAATTCATGGGGTTTATAACTATGAACAAGAAAAGTAAAGGAGCAATTTCTTTACTTTTTACTTGTGGTAAAATAACAAAAAGTTTATAATTAACTTATGGAAAAAACAGATAAAAAAATTACGATTGGTATTTTTAATGATTCATTTTATCCGATGACAGATGGGGTTATTTCGGTAATTGATAATTATGCTAAAAGACTAGTAAAATATGCGAATGTTATTGTTTTTGTCCCAAGTTATATGAATAAACCTTTTGATGATACGGTTTTTAATTATCAAGTAGTAAGATGCAATTCCTTAAAGGTGCCTTTCCTAGATTATTCCTTGCCGATTCCAAAATTAGATCATAAGTTTCGCAAAATCCTAAATAAATATAAATTAGATATTGTGCATATTCATTCCCCTTTTACTTTGGGTGCAGCTGGTTTAAAATATGCGAAAAAACATCATATACCTTGTATTGCAACCATGCATAGTCAATTTAAACAAGATTTTTTAAAAGCCGTGAAATCCGATAGACTTGCGACCAGATTAAATAAAGGCCTAATTAAAATATTTAATCAATGTGATGAATGTTGGGCGGTTAATGAAGGGGTTGCTAAACTATATTTTGAAGATTATAAATATAAATGTTTACCACGAGTTATGAATAATGCGACTGAAATGACACCTATTGAAGATGCGAAAAAAGCCTGTAGGGAAATTAATAAAAAACATAAAATTAAAACACATGAAAAAGTATTTTTATTTGTTGGCCGGCTTAATACTTTAAAAAATATTTTATTTATTGTTGATGCCTTAAATGCGGTGAAAAAGAAAAAGAGTCGATTAAAATTTAAAATGTTATTCGTGGGTTCCGGTTTTGATGAAGGAAAATTACGCAAAAGAATTAGTGATTTGGGATTAGAAAAAGAAGTAATTTTATGTGGTAAAATTACTGACCGGGAACTTTTAAAAAAATATTATGCGCGGGCCGATTTATTTTTATTTCCTTCGGTTTATGATGCCTCATCCATTGTTCAAATTGAGGCAGCTAGTCAAAGAACACCGGCTCTTTTACTTAAAAATACGGTTACCGCATCAACTATAACCGACAATGTTAATGGCTTTTTATCAGACTTTTCGGTCGGGGCTTATTCTGATAGGATAATTGAAGTTATGAGCAATAAAACATTATATAAAAAAGTTGCCAATAATGCTTACTTTGATTTATATCGCAATTGGGATGATTGCATTGAAGAGGTTTATAATCTATATTTAGAAATTATAAATAAGAAAAAACAACATAAGTAAATTTTTTCTTGGTATGGCTTGGCTATTTTTTTCATAATCTTAATTGAGGGTTAATATGAAAAAAGTAGTCTTTTTATTTTACTTAGTTTTTTTACCATTTGAAGTTAAAGCTATAAGTGCATCCAGTGCTATTGCCATGGATTTAAATAGTAATCGTATTTTTTATGAGGCTAACATTCACGATGAAAGATTAATTGCCTCTATTACCAAAATAATGACTTGTATTGTAACGATTGAAAATGCGAATATAAATCAAAAAGTAACCGTGGGGGATGAGGTTTTAAAAGCCTATGGGAGTGCTATCTATATCGAAGTTGGTGAAGAATTAACTTTAAAAGATTTACTTTATGGTCTTATGCTTCGAAGCGGTAATGATGCGGCCGTGGTAATTGCCAAAAACGTGGCTGGAAGTATGGAAAAATTTGCTACCTTGATGAATGAACTTGCCAAAAAAATAGGTATGAATAACACATACTTTTATAATGCCCATGGCTTGGAAGAACAAAGTGGAAAAGGTAATACATCAACTGCTTATGATATGGCTCTTTTAACTAAGTATGCTTATCAAAATGCTACCTTTAGAGAAATATTTGGTACTAAGAACATCAAAATAAAAAGTAGTACCAAAACTTATTCTTGGACGAGTAAAAATAAATTAATTCATCGTTATGATTTTGTTACCGGTGGGAAAACGGGATTTACGGAAAAAGCAAGAAGAACTTTAGTGACTACAGCTTCGAAAAATAATTTAGATGTTGTAGTTGTTACTTTAAATGATCCTAATGATTTTCAAGATCATATTACTTTATATAATAAAGTATTTGAAGAGTATACGCCTTTTTTAGTTCTTTCTAAAAATAATTTTAAAATTAAAGAAGATACCTATTATGAAAAATATAAATTATATATAACTAATGATATTTTTATTCCAATAAAAACAGGCGAAAAAGACTATTTAAAGATAAATTATCGGTTAACTAAAGTAAAGAAACCTTTAAATGGGGACAAAGTAGGTGAGGTAGAAATTTATTTAAAAGATAAATTAATTCGGAAAGACAATATTTATATTGAAATTGAGGAAAAGCATCAAAAACTAAATTGGTTTCAAAAAATAATTAGGTGGTTTAAATCATGGTAAATTATATTTGGATATTTTTAATTTTAGTAGGAATCTTTTTTTCTCTTTTAACGGGTAATTTAGAAACTATCAATAATAGTATTTTAACTAATGGTAAGGAAGGCTTTGATTTAATTTTATCAATTTTGCCAATTATTGTTTTATGGACGGGAATTATGAAGATTGCTGAAGACTCAGGACTATTAAAAAAGTTTGCTTCTCTAGTTGAGCCTTTACTTTCACGCCTTTTTCCAAGTGTACCCAAAAACAATCCCGCTTTAGGTTATATTGCCTCTAATATTGCGGCAAATATGTTAGGCCTTGGTAGTGCGGCAACACCTTTTGGTTTAAAAGCTATGAAAGAATTACAAAAAATAAATCCTGAAAAAGATACGGCAAGTACACCTATGATTACCTTTTTAGTTTTAAATACCGCAGGAGTTACTATTATTCCAACCACTGTTTTAGCTTTAAGAATTGCCCATAATTCTATAAACCCCAGTGAAATAATAATTCCCGGAGTTATTGCAACCTTTTGTTCAAGTCTCGCCGGTCTTCTTTTAGATTATTTTATCAGGAGGAAAAATAAATGAGTTTGTTATCTAAAATAGTTATTCCTCTTTTTGTCGTAATAGTTATTTTTTATGGTTTTAAGAAAAAAATAAATGTTTATGATTCTTTTCTCGCGGGAGCCAAAGAAGGCTTAAATATTACTTTAAGTATTTTTCCTGCGATTATGGCGATGGTTTTTGCAATTAATATTTTTTTAGATAGTAACTTTATCTATTTTTTACTTAATCATTTAAGGGGTTTCTTAGATATCTTAAATATTCCTTTAGAAATAATGCCCATGGCTTTACTTAGACCCGTATCCGGAACCGCTACCTTGGCTATTATGAATGAGATTTTTATTCAATATGGGTCGGACTCTTATTTAGGAAGGCTGGCCTCTATCTTGCAAGGTTGCACAGATACCACTATTTATGTTTTAGCTCTTTATTATAGTTCAATTGGCATTAAAAAAACGCGATATTCTCTAGGCGTTGGCCTTTTCGCGGATTTAGTCGGTATTATTACAGCATTTATTTTAACAATGTTATTATTTTAATTAAGGTAAATCATCAAATAATTGTCTAATATGGACATCTAAATTTTTGGCAATTAAATAAAGGGTATTTAAAGAAAAAGTTTTAAAGGTATTATTTTCAATATCACTGATATAGCCTTTACTTAAATTACATTTTTGGGCTAATTCATTTTGAGTTAAGCCTTTTAACTTGCGATATTTTTTAATATTTTTCCCAACCCAGAAATAGATATAATTATTATCTTCTTTTGAAACCATCATTTTGTCTTACACTCCGATTATATTATTTCATATAAAATTGTAACAAAAGTACTACTAATAGTCGTACTTTTGTGATATAATGCTTTTAAAATAGTAAGGTGATACATATGAAAAAAATAATGGTTTCATTTATATTAGGAATGTTATTTACTTTATCAATCGTAGGTGTAACAATGTATAGCATGCACCATAAAAGGATAGTTTTTGATAGTGAATATGATAATACCAATGATATGTTAAGTATTATGCTTCAAAAAGATGAAAACAGTGATGAATATGAGAAATCTTTAAGTAATACTTGGCCTAAACAAGATTATATGTTTAATCCTTATTTAAGTAAGTGTGAAAATGGCAGTACCTTATCATGGAAAGATAACAAAATAATAGTGAATACAACTACCAGTGATAAATGTTATGTTTATTTTGATAAACCTAAAACATACAATTTTGGTTTTACGGAGACACCACAAGAATTTAATGTGCCATTTGACGGAACTTATAAACTAGAGGTGTGGGGTGCCCAAGGAGGAATAGATGATGTTCCAGAAATAACCGAGACAGGAGGTTTTGGTGGATATTCATCTGGAGAAATAACATTAAAAAAAGGTGAAACACTATATGTATATGTTGGCGGCCAAGGAGAAGGATATGATGGAACAGGTAAAACAGAAGGAGGACAATTTAAAACATATAAAGGAGGATATAATGGTGGCGGTGATGGAATAGGTAATAATGGTCTATATGCTTTTGGTGGGGGAGGAGCTACACATATATCAACTATAAATAGTCTTCTTAAGGATTTAGAAAATGAAAGAGATAAAATTTTGATTGTTGCTGGGGGCGGCGGTGGCAATGGAGGTGCTTTCGATAATTATGGAAATGTATATTTACAAAATGGTAATCTAGGGGGTTCAGGAGGAGGAATACAAGGAAATTATGGAGCGAATCCACTAGGAAATACATATGTTGGTACTGGTGGAACACAAGAAAGTCCTGGCGATGATATAGTATTTAAAAACGATACGGCATTAGGTTCATTTGGACAGGGTGGTAATTATCATTCAGGTGGCCTTGGTGGAGCTGGCGGAGGAGGCGGCTTATATGGAGGAGGCGGAAGTACCCGAGGCCATGGTGGTGGTGGCGGAGGTTCTGGATACATAGGTAATTGGTTATTAACAAATAAAGCTATGTATTGTTATCAATGTACTGAAAGTACGGAAGAAGATACTCGAACCTATACAACTGATAATGTTAGTGAAGACCCAGTAAGCCAATACGCTAAAAAAGGTGATGGCTATGCGCGTATAACTTTAATTTCTTATTAATTTATGATAAACTTTAATTGGTGGTTATATGGAACGATTACAAAAAGTAATTGCCAATTTAGGTTATACTTCAAGACGCAAAGCAGAAGATTTAATTACTGCTGGTCGGGTTAAAGTTAATGGCGAAGTTGTAACTGAACTTGGAACGAAAGTTGATGGTGATGCTTTAATTGCCATTGATGATGTTTTAATAAATAAAAATGTTAATTATGAATATTATCTTTTAAATAAACCTCGTGGTGTTATTAGTAGTGCTCATGATGAAGAAGGACGAAGAACAGTTGTTGATTTAATTAAAACGGAAGCCAGAATTTATCCGATTGGAAGACTTGATTACAATACGACCGGTTTAATTATCTTAACTAATGATGGTGATTTTGCTAATCATTTAATGCATCCTTCGTTTGAAATACCTAAAACTTATGTGGCTAAAGTTGAAGGTATTATTATTCCGGAACATTTAACTAAATTAAAACAGGGAATAGTTATTGAAAATAGAAAAGTTGAGATTAAGAGAATAAAAGTTAAGAGAAAAGACTATGAAAAAAATACTTCTTTAGTAGAAGTAACCATTGTGGAAGGTCGTAATCATATTATTAAAAAGTTATTTGGTGAATTAAAGCTACCGGTTATAAAACTTAGTCGAATTGGTTATGGTTTTCTAACACTTGATAATTTAAAATCAGGCGAATATCGTTCTTTATCAATTAAAGAAGTAAAGAAATTTTATAGTTTATAAAAGGAGTAACGATGAGTAATTTAGAAGGATTTAGTAAAAGAGGCATGGAACTAGGAGATGATCCTGAGGGAATAAAGGAAGGTCCTTTCATCTCTTCTTTCAGTGAAGATCTTGATAACTTATCAATTGGACTTTATATTCATGATTTAATTAGTACTTTATTAAGTTTAGATGTAACACCTGACGAAGCCAAAGTGCGCGATTATTTAATGTCAGTATGTATGAGTATTAGTCGGTCCAAACAATTTGGTCCTTATTTTGATACTAATTTTATTTTAAATTATGTGGCGGCTCAAAAATTAAATGATAGCGATGTTAAAACAAAATTATTAGAAATATGTGAATTTTTAAGATTAAGTGAAGGTCAAAAACTTAGTTATATAGACCAAAGACGAGAAAACAATTTTGGAGGCCGTTAAAGTTTGGGATGCCTTAATTTTTTATTTTTAGTTATGGCGGTATAATAAACATAAATTTCTTCAGCAGGTTTTAAATAATAACAATTAGAATCACTATAATTTATAAATGGTGATTTTTTT
The DNA here is from genome assembly GCA_947627895.1 of uncultured Bacilli bacterium. GTDB lineage: Bacteria > Bacillota_I > Bacilli_A > RF39 > UBA660 > Onthocola_B. The sequence goes on along the minus strand of CANQXV010000002.1, from coordinate 23,701 downwards.
ATCACTTTCTTTTTTAATATTTTTTGATAAAGTTCATGTCTTGAACTTATGGAAATTTTACCTACAAAGAATAAATTTTTATTTTCTTTTTTACCTAAATAAAGACTTAAGGTATTATTTTTATTTAACGAAAAACCTCCAATATAAAAATAATCAGCCTGCCAATTTTTAATTTTAATCCAGTTGTTACTTCTTTTTTCATAAGTATAGGAACTCATAATTTTTTTCGCAACTATTCCTTCTAAATCCATTTTTTTAATTACTTTGAATAGTTCACAGCCTTTCTCTAAAAAATACTTAGATATTTTAAATAAATTATTTTCCGGGAAAGTATCCAATATTTTTTTGCGTTCAATAAGCGGCATATTTGTTAAATCTTTATTTTGGTATTCTAAAATATCAAAAGCCATAAAGGTAACAGGCATATTTTCACTTAATAAAGCTATTTTATTTTTATTTTTTAAAGATAAGCGTTCTTGTAAAACTTTAAAGTTAGGTTTAGCGTTATCCCAATAGATGATTTCACCATCTAAAATACATGGTTCTTTAATTAAACTTTTAAGACTTAAAAGTTCAGGAAATATATCATTTAAGATTAATCCATTACGACTTAAAACAATTATAGTTTTCTTATCTAAATAAATTAAGGATCTAAAACCATCAAATTTTATTTCAAAAAGATAATCTTTACTATTAAAAGGTTTAGGAATTTCTTCTAAAAGCATAGGTCGTAGATTTAAAAAATCACTTTTTTTCATTTTTTCCTTTTAAAGAGGCTTCTAAAGCTTTATATAAATCATCAATGGATTTAGTTTTCTTATGTTTCACTGTTTTTACTTTTTGCCCCTTTGCTTTTTTATTAATTGCTTCCTTAATCCTATTTTGATATTCATCTTTATAATTTTCCGGTTTAAATTTCGTAGTTAAGTTATCAATTAATTTCATCGCCATTTTTAATTCTTGGTCACTAAAAGTTTGCTTATTTTTTTCTTTTTGGAGTTTTACCTCTTCTTCATAATATAAAGTATTCATAATAATATTTTTATAACCAAAACGAATGGCAACATAGTAAAGTCGGTTATGAAGATAAGTTTTTGCAATAGCAACTTTACCACTTTGGCGTAAAGCTTCTTTTAATAATTCAAAAGCTTTTTCACTTTTATTAGGCGTAAGACAATAACTTTTATCATAATAAACGGGATCAATTTCTTTTAAATCAACAAAGGCAATTATTTCAATCGTTTTATCATTTTGGTCTTTTAATTTAGCAAATTCATCATTACTAAAAGTTATATAAGAATTATCCGTGTATTCGTAACCTTTAACTATTTCATCATTAGTTACTTTTTTATTACAATGGGGACAATATCTAATAAATTCTAATCTCGTATCACATTTTTTATGTAAAAGATTAAAGGTTACATTATTATCTTTAATCGCGGAGTTTAAAATAACGGGAATATTTACTAAACCAAAGGAAATAGCACTTTGATAATTCACTTGTTATCACCATAATTAGTATGGAATTTTTACCTTTTCTTTATGCTAAATATTTGTTATGATAATCTAAAGGAGTAGATGGTAAATGGATGATATTGAATTTTTAGAACCTTTAAATGTACCTTCGTCTACAACTTTACTTGAATATCCTTATGATGAGTTTATAATGAAATTAGGTGAGATAGATAATAATACTAAATTAAGTTATTTAAAAGATCCTAAATTTTTAGATAAATTATTTTTACTTGATGATGCTTATACAAGTATTTGGAAATTTGAGCAAGTGACACGTGTTTTTTCTTTTCAAGATTTATTACCATATATGCATGGTGAATTTTTAGAACGGCTAAAACAAAGACAAGATAAAAAATCTTATGTTTATATTTTGGCTTTTATAAGAAGTGATGTTGAATCTTTTCAAAAAGAAATATTTGCAAATGAAGAATTTTTAAATTTCTTTTTAAGTCAAGCTCAATATATTTATAGTGAACTTATTTTTAATTTTGATTTTTGTTTAAAATTGATTAATTATGCGAATGCCAATAATATTTATTTAGAATTAATTGTTTTAAATTTTTTGGCAACAAACATAAGTAAAGAAGATCAAAAAAGATTTTTAGATGGAATAGAAAATAACGATACTAAAGTGCGTTTATTAGATTTTTTGGATCCTCAAATAGGCGAAGATTATGTCAAAAATAATTCACTGGGTTTAACTGATGGTAATGTTTTTAATTTAATGCATCGTTTTTCGGTTCCTAAAGAGTATTTCGAAAATTCTAATTTTTTTAAACGGTATGTTATGGCTTTAACTTTTAGTAAAATGGATGAGACAATTGCCTCTTTAGGGGAACATAATAATGTTAGTTATTTAAAGATGCAAAAAGAAAATTTAATGGACTCCTTACTTACATCTTTTGATGAAGTAACAAATACCATTAAAGCTCCTCGGGATGATAATTCCCTTTTAAGTAACTATCTTAAAGGCTTCTATAGTTATTATTCTAGAATAACTCCAGAACAAGCGACAAAGAAGTTGATTCTTAATTTAGTTATGAACCGCCTTTTTGGCGATACTTTAAAAAATGTGTTTCTAAATATTAACGAAATGTTAAATTATAATGAAGCCTCTAAAGATGAAATATTAACAACGGAAGAGGTAGAATTATTTAGCCAAGTTTTAGATTTATTAAATAGCGATAGTAAAGAAATTATGATTTTTTATGAACAATATAAAACTGTGGGTCTTATGGCAATGTTTTATGATGCCATGCGCAAAAGCAAAAATGCTTCTTACCAACAAATAAAAGAAAGTTGTTTAGATTTAGATCATCATGCTGAATTGAAAAATAGCAATTTGTCTAAATCTTTAGGCATGGATGTTTACGAATTAAAAGGAGAAGATTTTATGGCCCTTGTTAGTTGTCAAAGACCTTTAAAAAATGATTTTGCTCATCGGTATCGGAAATGCTATAGTTTAATTGGTTCAACTAACCTTAGTGTTTTTAATGAACGAAGTTTAATATATGGTTTTAAGAACTTTAATATTGCAAATGTTGCTCATGTTTTAGAAAGAGATGCGGGAAGCGGAGATTCCCTAAATGGAGGAGTAACACCTTATATTAATAGGATTCAAAGACCAGAGGAAATACTTGCATCTGGGGTTATGAATGAAATTCAAATTAAGAATGAGTATGATGCGAAAACTAATAAATTTTTACAAGTTAAGCCGGATTATATTATCTGTTTTGATATTATTGATGAGGCTAGTTTAGAAGAAGCTAAAAGAAGCGGCTTACCAATCGTAGTTATTCATAAGAAAGATTATAAACTTAAAAAAGGTCAATTTTTAAATAATATGACGGAGTATGTACTATCAGGTATGGATTTTGAAGAAGAAAATAATTTAGGGGGCTTAAAAATATAATTTGACTTTTGAAATACTTTTTAATAAAATAACTTTGCTAAAAAGAGGGAAAATTATGTTAAGAGAAAATATCAGCGATTTAAAAAAACAACAAATAATGTATCAGGGTGATAATGCTATTTTATATACTCTTGCTGACGGTCGTATTTTTAAACAAATTAAACCATTTTTGCATCATGTTAATCGGGTCGCGGGATGTGATTATGAAAGTAGGTTATATAGAAAAAGCACTTTAGGTTTAAAAGATATCGTGGGGCCTCAAAGTATAGTTTATGATAAGAGTTTTTGTTGTGGTTATACCATGGAATATGTACCAGGTTGTAATTTAAATCAATATGAACAGACCTTTAGTTTAATACAAAGAAGTGATTTAAATTTTTATTATTTTTTATATTCCCAAATTGAAAATATCGTAATAAAGGCTAATAGGGTGGGAATAGTCATCCCGGATTTATTAACACTCGATAATATTATGGTTAAACCGGGTGGTGAGATCTGCTTTGTTGATTATGATGGAATGCAAGTAGGAATAGAAGACCGTACTATTATGACTTCAACATCCCTTGGTGATATTAATTACTTTATGCAAAATCCAAAATTTATGCCCTGGGAAAATCATTTTTCACCAGAACTTGATAAGGTCAGTTTAGTTTATTTAATCTTCTTATTTATTTTTAATATTGATTTAAATTCGATTGGAGTCCAAACGCCACAAGGAACAATTACTTTAACAGAAATATTTAATATCTTAGGAATAGAGGACGAAGAATTTAAAAATAAAGTAGCATCTACTCTTAGTCCTACTGATGAAGGTTTTTATATGCAAGATGAGTTATATAAACTAGCCAAAAAGTATCGCATGTATGCTTTTCAAGTTCCTAATACCGATTTTTATATTAAAAGACTAGCTTTAAAGAAATAAGGCTAGTCTTCTGCTTTTTCTAAACGATATAAATTGATGGATGGGGTATTAAATAACCTAAAGGTAAAGTCTTCATTACCTAAACCATTAGAAATATAAATATTAGTATCGTTTACTTTATAATATGGTTCTTTATAATTACCGACATGTTCTTTATTAAATATTGGTCCATAGAAAGGAATACGAACAATTCCCCCCGTGTAGTGACCTGATAGAATTAAATCAAAGGGATAATCTAGCATTTTATCAATATTATCGGGATAATGTGTAAGCCCAATTGTATAAACGGGGGTTATTTCTTCTTCATCAGTTAACGCATCACTTATATTATCAGTATCAGTTATGCCAACGAGTTTTATGGGATTTGTATCATGATAGAAAACATATTCTTTATTATCATTAAGAATTTTAAAATTAGCATTATCCATTATTTCTTTATACATATCTAATTTAGAATTATCGTTATCACCAATTATGGCATATTTATATAATGTTGCTTCTAACTTTTCTAAAATAGTAGTTAGTTTTTCTTGTTCATCGTTATTTAAAGTATAATTACGACTTATTAAATCACCCGTAAATATAATAATATCGGGTTTTTGTTCATTTATTTTAGCAACAATATTTTCTAAAGTGCTTTCTTTAGTGTTTTCATCATATAAAAGATCTGAAAAATGTAATATTTTAAAACCATCAAAAGAAGTTGAAATACTAGAACTAGAAATAGGTATTTCATTTACTTTTAAAGAATAAGGTTCAATAAATGCCCCATATAAAATAACTAAAGCTATTAAAACTAAAATTAAGAAAAATATTTTTTTCATATCGTATCTCCTAAAAATAATAATATTATACAAAATAAGTTATGCCACGAATGCATCAAAATGGAACAAAGGATGTTGTCAGTTTCAAAATAAGATTTGGCTAAAAAGAAACCCATGAATGCATAAGGAATGCAATGTAAAAAGTCACCATTAAAAATTACATGCATTAAGCCAAAAGCAATGGCACTAATTAAACAAGCCACATTTTTATTCTTGGAAATTCCCTTAAAAGATGCCCTAAAAGCCAGTTCTTCGCAGATGGGGGCTAAAAAAATAGTTGAAATTATGGAATAAAGTGGTAAACTATTAAGCAAAGTTCTATTATTTTCTTCATTTATGGCAATATTTCCAGTGATAGAGCTTATTAAAAGATTAGTTATAGTCATGAAAATGTAACCTACTAACCAATACTTTATAATTAAGGAAAGATATTGGCTACAATTTTTTTGAAAATCTTTGAACTTCTCCTTAAAAAAATCTTGAAAGACAATGACTAGAACTAATGTTGTAATGACGGGGGCAATGAGATTAGCGATATTTGAGAACCAAAAGCCATGCGGATGGATAATGCGACTAATGATAATTTCTAAAAAAGGGCTTAAGATTAAGTAAATTAATAAACCCTTAAAACAGTTAAGATATTTGCTAATTTTCATAATCTAACTCCATTCTTTCTAAATATATCATAATTTATTTAGAAGTTCAATTTTTTAATTGAAAATGCTAGTTAACTATGTTACACTAGATTATAGGTAGGTGGCGAAATGCAAAGATTTCTAAAAGTAATATTTGCTTTCTTGATTAGTGTGATTTTTGTTAGTAATGTTGGGGCTGCAAGTGTATGTTCAACTTCGGAACAAGCAGAACTTAGAACTGCAGCAGGCAATATAAGAGCAATGAATCAAGAAATGGAAGAAGATTTGGATCCAAGTATATATGGATTTCCAGATGCAGGTGATGAGACAACAGAGATAGATCCTCCTAAAGTCAATTATTTTGACATTTCGGTTTCAAATATTACGGACAAATTTTATATTGAAGTAACAAATGATTATGATAAGGAAAGGGTTCGGTATAATAATAGTAATAGTACGGATGATATTATTACGTTTCCTTGGCGAAATTTGGAGCAAGTAACAAACTTTACAATTAAAGTTTATACTAGTGAAAATACCGGTTGTCCAAATGAATTAATGCGAACGATAACGCTGAAGTTACCAAGATTTAATGAATATTATGATTATGCATTATGTACGGATGCTCCAGAATTTAATTTATGTCAAAAATATGTAACGTTCGATTATGTTGAACAAATAAATTTTTTAGAACAAATAACCGAATATTTAACCAACAAAAGGAATCAAGGCATCAATGCGAATGAATATGACAATAGTTTATGGAAAAGAATAATGGACTTTATTGCTGATAACAAATATTATTTTATTGGCGGTGGAGCTGCTCTAGTTATTGTAGCGGGGGTTGCAGTAGTTGTGATAGTTAAAAGAAAAAGGAGTCTTGATTTATGAGAAAATTAAAAATCTTATTCTTATTAATTTTAACATCACTTACTTTAGGAGTAGGAATTAATAGTGTAAAAGCTGCATATACTGTTGGCGATAAGTACACGTTTCATTGGGAATCGCATAATAATTTAGCTAGTGGTTTAGGTGTAAAAGCTGGTAGCCAAGATTATAATGTTTGGAACTATTACGGTACCTCAGGCAACAAAGAAATTAAAATGTACTGCGTAGACCCAGCTGATAGTAATAATAAACCAGGCACAACTGTTAAGGTTACACAAGTATATAACTTTAATGATACTACGAAAGATATTAATTTTCGTGCTCAATATTATGGTTTATATACAATTTTAGCCAATGGTGGTAAAACTAGACGTGATAGTAAAACTTTAATTGTATCCACAGACATTGCAGTAAGAGCATATTATAATGCTATTATGGGTCTTGAAGATAACGATTATAGTGGCGATGCAAACATGGTTGCTGCTAAGTATGCTGTTATGAACTTAGGATATGAAATGGCCCAAGAAAATGCTGATAAATTATCTGCTATAGGTGTTAATGTTAAAAAGCCATCAAAAGGGACATCTTTTTCAGGCGGAAGCGTGCTTGATCAAGCTAAAAATCTAATTAGAATGGGTATTGATGCTGCTTATGAATTTAAAAATAATGGTGGTATAAGTAATAATACAGAAGTTGGTATTAATGTTACTAATGGGCAAGCTGCTGATAGAAATCATGAAGAAAAGATTGTTAATTTCAAAATAACTAAAGATGAAGATGGCTATGTAAAAATTGGCCGTTCAGATATTGTGTGCAATAATTGTGAAAAAAATGGTGTAGCCATTGAAAAAGTTGAATATAGTGAAAATGGTGAATGGAAAGAATTAACTTCTAGAATAGATATTTCTAAATTCATGGATGAAAATGGTAATGTTAAATTAAAAATTACTCTTAGTAAAAATGAAACAGAATCTGAAAATTGTGATGCAAATATTGTTTTAAATTACTATGTTCCAGAAACTGCAGATGTTTCAATCGCTTTATTAGATGATAATATATCATCAGGTACACAAAGATATTTGGGTGTTGTTCCTAATAACTACGTTGCGGGCAATAATGATAATAATGATAAGCAATTACAATACACTATTAATGGTATTGCATGTTTAGGATTAAGTTGCGAAACTACTTTAGAAACTCCTGTATGTTCTGAAGAAGAAGATGGTAAGGCTTCTATAACAGCTCCTACAGATATTAAAAAATGTGTTATCAATAATAAAGATGACGCTGGTAACTCTTATAAATTAGAAGAAAACCTTGGTGGGGTAAATAATGAATATTGTGGTACCTTCTGTAAAGAAGATTATCGGGAAATTTCATTAAATAAAGCATTAGATAAAATTAATTGTGGTGGATATTTTAAATTAAAATCCACGATTAAAGGAAGCATGGATTGTTATCGTGGTTCTGCAAATACAGCCGATAAATCAATAGATCAAGAAAAATATATTAACGATATAATTGATGCCCAAAAAGCATTTATTGATGCTTATAATGATTATTTAGAAGCTACAGCTGCTAGCAATGGAGAAGTTGATGAGTCTTGTGCGGAATATCCTACGATAAAAATAAAAGATGAAAATGGTGTAGAAAAAGAGGTTGAAGATACCACAGGCTCATGCCTAAAATGGGAATATTCAACATCAGGAACTTATTCAGGAATCCAAACTGCTGATTCTAATAGAACAACTGGTTATGTTTCAACCGAACCAGCTGCCGGTAGTTTTAGCTATGGTCCAGCCGATAGCAAAGAAGATTTGGCTGATGAAATTGATTCTGATATTGAATCTGCTAAATCTGATTTAGATTCTGCTAAAACTAAATATGAAAACATTATTAAAAATTACAATTCATGTACAAAAGATTGGACTAACGATTTCAATTTTGATCCAAAAATTTATTGGGAATATGATCAACAATATTATGATATGGTATCAGATGAAGATAAATATTTAGTACCAGTGGATGATATAACAATTGATCAAAAAATCCAAGCTTGTGAAGGCAATGTTAATAATCAATTTGGTGATAATGATTGTTCAACAGGCTGGACAAGTATAGATACAATGTTCGCTGATTTCAAATATACGACATGTACAACTAGTGGATGTACAACTGATACGCAACAAGTATCAAAAGCTAAATTTATAAAACAACATTTTGATGTAGAACAAGAATATATTACACCAACAGTATTTTATCAAGTTTCATCAAGTGGTCCTGCCAGTGGAGGTATAACAACTAATAAGGATTATACTGGTCCTGGTGTTCAACTTTCACCAGTAGGAGATTATCCAACTTATGGTGGTCTTCCACTTTCAATTGATGCCTATGGTGGTGGAGTTTTCAAAATGCATATTGAAGATTTAGGAGAATTTTATGATACTGCTGCTTTAGGTAGATTAGTTGATTTCGATGGTGATCACGTCAGTTCTAGTGTGGCAAATGCCCTAGGTGTTAGTGAAGGATCATGGGATGGTAATTATGTATGTCATTATTACACAACATGTAACCCTTCAGATTGCCCAACATGTGACTTCGAATGTGAAGGAGAGTATTGTTATTGGAAAGAATGCCCAGATTGTGGTATTGAATGTGTAAACTGTATTTATAACTTAGGTGATTTACAATTTAATGTTAAACCGGTATCACCAACTAATTTCGAATCCGTTGATCGAGAATATGGCTATAACTGGAATATTAATTCAACTCTTGCTTCACTTTCATTAATTAGAGAAAAGGCTGAAGAAACAATTACTAATATTGAAGAGGCAAATACAACAATTTATGATGATTCAGTGGATAATCCACATTTAGAGTTAAGGGTTAAATTAGATCCTAATACAACAAACTTTATCTTAGATTACAATAAAGAAGTAGAAAGTCAAAAAGTTGGTGGATATAATAACATTACAACTGAATGTTATGATTATGAAGATAGTGAACATCGGGTTCATGAAAATGTGTTCTGTTTTAGTACATTTATTGATGAATTAATAGATAAAACAGATGCTGTTAAACATATTAAATCCGGTCGGGTACCAGCTGGAAAAAGATCAAATGAAAATGTTCAAAGTAGTACTTATTGGGAACCTTGGACAGAATATAGATATGATGAAAATGTAATTGGTGGTCCATCATATAAATAGAAAGGGAGTGACATTTAGGTGAAAAATGCTTTTTGGACTTATTGGTTAATATTATTAGGTGTTTTCATTGTTGTAATAATGTTATTAGTACAAAGTGTTACAACTAATAACCAACAAGATTATTTCTTGGTAAAAGAATTAACCGAAGCAGCTATGGTAGATGCCGTAGACTTCGCCTATTATCGTCAATATGGCGAAATAAAAATAAATAAGGAAAAATTCTTTGAAAGTTTCATTAGAAGATTCGCAGAAAATGCATCTTTAACAACGACATATACAATTAATTTCTATGATGTGTATGAAGCACCACCAAAGGCTAGTGTGGAGGTAAAAGGAAAATCGGGAAGTTTCACTGTTGTAGGTGATTCAACCTCATTTGATATTGTAAATAGAATCGATACAATTTTAGAAGGTAATGTTTTAGATCCTAATATCACGGATGAAAATCCTTCTTCTGGTAGTAGTGGAACAACAACTCCAGGAACAGAAGAAAATACTCAACCAGGTACAACGACACCTGGTTCAGGTACCGAAGGGACAACGACAGAAAACCCTTCTGTTACTAACCCTAGTACCGAAGGACCAACTGCTAATAAAATAGAAAGCACAGAAGTAACAGATAGTTCTATAACCGTTCATGTTGTTGAAACGGCTGGTAGTAGTAAAATTACAGAATATTTTGTTAGTAAAGACAATGGTTCTAATTATGAAAGTAGTAGTAATAATACATTTACATTTAATGGTTTAAGTCCTGATACTAGTTATAATTTTAAGGCTTATGTTAAGGATGAAGCTGGTAATGTATCTCCTGTAATAACAGGAAGTTTCAAAACAAATAAAGCTGGAAATGTTCCTCAATCATGTCTTCCTGATGAAGAAAATATCCAATCTCGAACCTTAGAAGGTGTTCATGGTACAGTTATGGCAGGAGTTGGAATTTATAAAGACTGGTCAACTCAAAACCCAACTGATACTATAAAAGCTGGAAATATTTATGAAATTTTAGGCTCACGTAATGGCGCTAATAATATTGAATGGTGGGCAGTTAAATATACTAGTAATGGTCAAGAAAAATGCGGTTGGATGCGGACCGACACTTATGCGGCTATTGATATGTCAGAGTATTTAAAAGGTTTAGTAGAGTTTGATATATATAATACTTATAGTAGTCAATATAAAACGACTTATAAAGGAGAAACTTTCTCACCTTCAAGTATAAAAAATAAAAAATTATATTCAAATGACTATCGGCCAATAGGAGTGTATTCATTTGCTAAACAATTAAAACAAGCCGCTCAAAGTGCTCGAAATGATGGTTATACTTTAGTTGTATATGATGCATATCGGCCTAGGGGTGTAACTCAAAAATTATATGAAGCTTATAATAGTTTATATTATGGTAATACCAAAGTACAAGCAGCGATGAATCCGTATGCATTAGGGTGGTACTTATCGACTGGTCCTTCTGCTCATAATACGGGTTGTGCTGTTGATATATCAATAAAAGGTGCAACAATGCCAACCGATATGCATGAATTAAGTGCTGCTGCTTCAAAGAAAAATAATAATGATTTTGCAAAAAAGCTTGCTAGTTATATGGTTAATGCTGGTTTAAAAACAATTTCAAGTGAATGGTGGCATTTCGAAGATAATGATACTAATAAATCATGTGATCACCCTACTTCATGTCATCAACGAATTAAATGTGTAACTAGCAATGCTGGTGATTACTTCTGGAGTGCTGTATAGAAGGAGAAGAATAAAATGGGAAATTTAATCAATACAATAAAAAAATTTATCGCTAATAAAAATACGGTAACTATTCTTGGTATATTGGCTGGTGTTATAGTGCTATGGGTATTTTATAATTACAGAGTTAATAAAGCGGTTAGCCCAATTAAAGTACCCTATGCGGAACACGCTATTACAGCCAGAACGCAAATAACGAAAGAAGATATTAAGTATATTGAAATTAGTAGTGAATTTTTAAATAATATTAGTATTATTACTGATGCTAACAAATTAATTGGTTACTATGTTAATGTTGGTACATCTATTCCTGAAGGTGGATTATTTTATTCTAGCCAAGTTGTTAAACTTGAAGATCTACCAGGATCTGATTATGATGATTTACCAGAGGGATATGCTCCTTTCCAATTAGATGTTAATAATAAGACTACTTTTGGTAACTCTATTTATCCAGGAAGTTATGTTGATATCTATATGCGAGCAAATGATAATGGAACAATATTAGTAGGTAAGTTACTTGAAAGCGCTAAGGTTTTAGCGGTTAAAGATAGTCAAAATCAAAATGTGTTTGATTCTAACACAACTAGAACTCCGGCTTTATTAATATTTGGTTTAATTGATGAACAACACTTATTGCTAACAAGTGCTAAAAATATTAGCGGAGTTGAATTATTCCCAGTTCCAAGAGGACGGAATTATACTGATGCTGCTGGGGAAACATCCGTTGGTAGTATGCGGTTAGTTGAATTTATTCAATCTCGTTCAGAACAAGTATCATATTAAAATAAAAAAGAGGTGACTATTTGTGAATGATACCATATTTTCACAAATTGATTTTGGGCCTTTAAAAGAGTTTTTGGAAGATGATAATGTAACCGATATTTCTTATTCGAATAATGGTCAAGTTCATCTAAAAACTCTTGATAAAGGTGTGTATCGGGTTGAAAGGCCAGAAATAAATAATGCTTTGATGGAAAAGCTGGCTTTTCAATGTTCTAACGTAATGGGTAAGTCATTTAATATGGCTCATCCTTTTTTGGATGCTGAGTCTGCTGAATTACGGCTTAACTTTATCCATGATTCCATTGCTACGAATGGAATTTCTTGTACTATCAGAAAAACCCCTGCCAAAATCCGGTTAAATAAAGAAAAATTATTAAATGAACAATACGTTACCGAAAATCTTCATGATTTTTTAATGACATGTGTAGAAGGGCACTGCAATATTATTGTCAGTGGGGAAACTGGTTCTGGGAAAACGGAACTGGTAAAATATTTAGCGAGTCATACGAAAGAAAATGAAAAAATAATAACAGTTGAAGATACTTTGGAATTACACTTAGATAAAATATTTCCCCATCGTGATATCGTTGCGGTAAAAACGAATAATATTGCTTCCTATACGGATGTTTTAGTAACTTGCATGCGGCAAAACCCAAAATGGATTTTACTATCCGAAGTTCGTAGTGCTGAAGCTGTTATGGCAGTTCGTAACTCTATTTCATCTGGGCACAATATTATTTCAACTATTCACTCTGATAGGGCCTTAAATATTCCTATGCGGTTATATAGTTTGCTAGAAAATAACATTGATATTGAACAATTTTTAACATCCATTCATAGATATGTTCAAATTGGGGTGCATGTTAAAGGTTATATGAGTAAGGAATTAGGCCGGTTTCAAAGAGAAATTATTGAAGTTGTAGAATTTTATGTTGATGATAAAAACCATGCTTGCTCTAATATTATATTTAAAAAAAGATTAGATGGTACTTTTGATTTTCATAATCCAAGTAAGTATTTAATTGAGTATTTAGGTGTTCAGGGTGTAGAATTAGACCCACATTATTTTGTAGCAAGTGATGATATTGGAACTGATGAAGAAATACCAGCTGGAAATATGACTATAGAAAGTTTATAGGAGGGATTAATATGCAAACATTCACAGAACTTATAATTTTAATATTTATAGCCCTTTTTGTCTTTTTATATCGCAAAAATCCGGGTGAAAATGTTTATCAATTTATTATTTCAAGTGTTGGAAAAATATATGATAGTTATGCTCCTTATTCATTTAAAACAGTTCGGGAAAAAGCTGTGGAATTAGGGCAAGAATATAATGCTCGGCAATATTTAGTTCAAGCTATCTTAATGGGGGGCTTTGCAGGTTTAATTGGTTATTTTTACTTTTATAGTATTATTATAGCCATTATTTATGCGGCAATTACTATTTCCTTTATTCCATATTTGGCTTTCTTAAGATGTCAAAGAATTTATAGTGAATATGTTTTTGAACAAATTCAAACTTATACGACCAATGTTATTATGGAATTTAATACCACTCAAAGTTTTGTTAAATCTTTGGAAGGAGTTCGAGATTCTGGAATTTTAGAAAACCCTGTTTTAGATGATGTTAAAAAGATGATTGATATGTCTTATCAAAATGGGACGATTAATGCATCGCTAGAATACTTTAATGAAAAATATCCTTATTACATGGTTAAAAATATGCATCAATTGTTTTTACAAATTACTCAAGAAGGAGCCAAGGATTCAGGGGAATCTCTAGAAAATATGTCTATGGATATTGATGCCTTAGTTGAAGGTGTCTATCGCGATCAAATGGATCGAAAAAACTTCCATGGTCGGTTTATTAAATTTGGTTTAATGTTATTTTTATTAGTAGTTGTTTTAAGATTCTTACTAGGTGAAGAAAATTATATATCCTTGCTAGATATATGGTATGTTCAAATCATTTTGCATGCCATTGTAATTATAAACGCATTGTTTCTTCTATCGGGAGAAAAATACTATAATGCAGATGTGGGGGTAGAATAATGCAACCAGAGATTATTATTTTAGCCTTTATCATTTTCTTCATTATGGCGTATACTGGTCAAATTAATATTAATCAATTAATTATTGATAACCAAATGATTTTCATGAAAATGAAAGAAAGTGACTGGGATTTTTATGTGCGGGCTAAGTATGGTAATGGGACAAATCCCGACATCTTATTTAATAAAAGAATTAAAAATGCTTTAATTGTTATGGTATTGGTATTATTCCTTTTATTAAAAGATTTTAATAGTGTTAAATTATTATTAGTTTTTGTCGCGGGGTTCTTTGTTTTTAAGATGCCTTATAATGATATAAAAAAATACTATGCTAGACATATTAATACTATTGATGCTATGTTACCGTATTATTTAAAAAATTTGGAAATTTTAATTCAACATTATACAGTACCTGTTGCAATTGGTAAAAGTATGGCCGATGCTCCCGAAATATTTAGAGATGGATTAAGAGAAATGATTGATGCTATTAATTCTGGGGATGATACCATTGAGCCATATATGGAATTTGCCAGAAAATATCCAGTTCGAGATTCTATGCGGATGATGCGGCTCCTATATCGGTTAAGTTTAGGTCGTCAAGAAAGAAAACAAGAACAAATTCTTGCTTTTTCAAGAACTATATCATCTTTACAACAAAAAGCACGGGAAACTAAATATAAAAACCGGTTAGAAAAGATGGAAGGTAAAACTATGAGTATGTTAATCACCACTGGTTTAGGATTAATGATTTTATTAATCTTCGCCGTCTTAAAACTAATGGGTCTCTAAAAAAGTTCAAAAATGGACTTTTTTTTCATGTAGCTAATTGCTATTTTGGGTTTTATTGGATATAATAAATATACAATAGGGAAGTGTAGGAATGTGGAAAAAAGCATAAAATCAGCAACAAATCCTAAAGAAATCCTTCATTTAATTTCAACTATTATTAGTTGGACTTTATTTGTGTTGCTTTTATTATGTGCTTCATTCCTTATTTATTACTTTGTAGCGACTAAATTATTCTCCGCTTTTGGTCGAAATTTTGAACCTAAATATTCTCTATATTCCATTATGAGCGGAAGTATGACACCGAATATTAAAGTATATGATGTAATTGTTGATGTACGTATAGATGATCCCGAGGACTTAAAAATAGGTGATGTTATTACCTTTATTTCAAATAGTCCAGAAACTAAAGGAATGACTATTACGCACCGGATTGTTTCGATTATTAAAAATGAAGATGGAACCTATAGTTATCAAACTAAGGGTGATTATAATCCAATCGAAGACACCGGCTGGGTAAATTTTAATAGTATTATTGGTAAAGTTGCTTTAAAAATACCTGGTTTAGGAAGATTACAAGCAATGGTTGCCAGTTCAACGGGATTGCTTCTAATAATTTTATGTATTGCTTTATTTATTCTTTTAAAATCTTTAATTCGAAAATTAAGAGAACAAACTTCAGCAATTGATGTTAATAGTCCTTTAGGAAAAATATTACATAAGCAATTATATTTGCCATATACGAAAAGAAAAGTAATAGGGCCAGTGATGCCTATACCGGATGCTTTAACAAATGATAGTTTACCTAATCTGGCAAAAGAAAATGGGGTAATTGAAGAACCACATAATGTATCTGAATTAGTAATAAATCCAGCTTTGGCTTCAGAAATAATAGAGGAAACCTCAAATAACGATTTGCCAGAAATAAAAAAAGAAAATATAGAAGACCCAAAAGAAGTAAGTCAAGTTGAAAAGATAATTAGGCTTGAAGAAGATACTGATGATTTTGAGATAGATTTACCTGATTTAAAATAAATTTACTTTAGAAAATGGTTATGTTATAATCGAATTAAGAAAAGGAAGAGTTGATATGGAAAAAACTAAAAATAAAATGTTACCTATAATTTTAATTATTATAGTTGTTATTTTAATTATTGTTTTGGCAGTTTACTTTTTAGTAATTAAGGGTAAATCTGGAGAAAAGAAAGAACATTATAGTTTTTCAGAATATGATAAAAAATGTGAAATGCAAATGGATTTACCAGATGCTAGTTATTCATTAAATATGATTACTTATATGAAAGTTGAAGATGACAGAATTGTAACAATGCAAAATGTAAGTCAATATAAATTCACAAGTAGAGAGGCTTATAATGACATGCTTAATACCAATGTAAGTAAAATTTTGGAAAAAGATGAAGATGAATTAATGTTATTATATGCTATTGGTGATGAAATTGATGCAACTAAAGACTTTGAAGGCGATGATCAAACATTATTATATTCAGAATTTAAAGATGAACAAGAACGTTTAGAAGGAATTTGCGATTAAGGTTGCAAATTTATTAAATAATTGATAGAATAAATAACGAAATTACCAAGAACCAGGATTTAGTAGTTTTATTAATCCCTTTATAAAGAGAAAAACATAAGTGGTGAGAGTGTTTTAAATATTAATAAAATGAATTTCACTTGGGGAGTAAAATCGGGATAAATCCCTTATAATTTAAAGTGTATGATTAATTCATAAACTAAGGTGGTACCGCGGATTAGAAAGTTCGTCCTTAACTAAAAGTTTATGAATTTTTTTATTTAAAGGAGGAAAAATGGAAGAAGAATTAAAAACGTTAGTTACAGATTTACAAAAAGAATTAAGTAGCTGTACTAAGGAAGCCGATGTTTTAAATGTTAAGTCAAAATATGTGGGTAAGAAAAGTCGAATAATGGAAATAATGGCATCTTTAAAAGATATGAATGTTGATGATAAGAGAAAATATGGAAGTCTTATTAATAACACGAAAAAAGATTTAGAAAGAATTGCTAATGAATATTTAGAAAATTTAGGGAATACTTTAGATGTTAATTTTGATGATACCTTAGATTATGATGTTAAAATGGGGTCTTTGCATCCCGTTACGATTGTAGCTAAAGAAGTAACAGATTGTTTAAAGAAGATGGGATTTACGATTGTGGCTGGTCCTGAAATGGATAGTGAATTTTATAATTTTGAAGCTTTAAATATTCCGAAAGACCATCCGGCGCGGGATATGCAAGATACTTATTATTTAGATAATGAAATGTTGCTTCGGACCCATACCAGTGGGGTTCAAGTTAAAGCCATGGAAAAATATGGTGCACCTCTAAGAATATGTGTTCCTGGTCGGGTTTTTCGAAACGAGGATCTAGATGCATCTCATGAAAATACTTTCTTTCAATTAGAGGGTATGGTTATTGATAAAAATATCTCAATTGAAAATTTAGTTGGAGTTATGCAAGAATTACTTCGGGAAGTTTTTCATACTGATGTGAAGGTACGTTTACGGCCTGGGTTCTTTCCTTTCACCGAACCTAGTTATGAACTTGATTGTAGTTGCCTAATCTGTGGTGGCAAGGGTTGTCCTACATGCAAAAATAGTGGTTGGATTGAATTAGTGCCGGGTGGAATGGTGCATCCAAATGTTTTAAGAGCAGGTGGTATTGACCCGGAAGTATATAATGGTTTTGCTTTTGGTTTAGGCCTAACTAGGCTTGCTATGATGAAATATAAAATTAAAGATATTCGGGTATTTAATGCCGGTGATATTAGATACTTAGAAAACTTTAAAATAGATTAAGGAGAGTTAAAATGTTAATATCTTGTAATAAATTAAAAACGCATATTAAAAATAGTGATGATATTAATTGGCTTCAAATATGGGATACTTTTACCATTAGAACTGCCGAGGTTGAAGATGTTCGAGTTGTTGGTAATTCTTTTGAAGGCGTAGTTGTTGCCGAAATTAAAGAATGTGTGGCACACCCTGATAGTGACCATATGCATATTTTACAAGTTGATGCGGGGGAAAAAGATTTAATTCAAGTTGTCTGTGGGGCCCCTAATGTGCGAGTTGGTTTAAAAACTGCTTTAGTTAAAGTGGGAGGCCGGATTGATGATGTTAAAATTACAGCAAGACCTTTAAGAGGTGTTGTATCTAATGGAATGTGCTGTAGTGGTAGAGAACTTTCAATTTCTGATAACCATGATGGTATATTAGAACTTCCAACTGAATGGGAAAATGGTCGCGATATTAAATCTTATTTGCCAATTGATGATATTATTGTCGAAATTGATAATAAATCATTAACTAACCGCCCAGATTTATGGGGCCATTATGGTATTGCTCGGGAAATTGCGGCGATAACTAATCATGAACTTTTACCTTTAGATGTTGAAGAAGTTAAAAATGATAAACAAGATTTAGATATTACCATTAAAAATAAAGATTTATGTTATCGTTACTGTGGTTTAAAATTAGAAAATATTACCAATAATCAAACGCCTTTAGATATGCAAATATTTTTATACTATGTTGGTATGCGGTCTATTTCCCTTTTAGTTGATTTAACTAACTATTTAATGTTAGAACTTGGTCAACCAATGCATGCTTTTGATGCCCGAGTTGTTAAAAGTATTGAAGTAGATACGGCCAAAGATGGCGATGTTTATACAACCTTAGATGGAGTGGAAAGAAAACTAACTCACGATATGTTAATGATTAAAAATGGTTCAAAATACTTTGGTATCGCTGGAGTTATGGGTGGTTTAGATAGTGAAATTTTACCTGATACGACTTCTGTATTCTTAGAAAGTGCAACCTTTAATGCCGGTTCAATTAGGAAAACGGCAGTTGCTTTGGGACTTAGAACAGAAGCATCAGCCAGATACGAAAAATCACTTGATCCTAATATGACTGATATGGCCCTAAAACGGTTGCTATATTTATTACGACAAGAAAATCCCGATTTAGTAATTGCTTCTAATTTGACAGATGTTTATCCTTTTGTTTTAACAGAAGGCCATATTAGTTTACAAAAGAAAACTTTAGCAACTTATATGGGTCGTGTTTTACCAGATGCTGATGTTAAAATGTATTTAGAAAAATTAGGTTTTAAAGTAGAGGTTGCTAAAAACAGTTATGAGGTAACAGTACCAACATATAGACATACTAAAGATGTTTTTATTGAACAAGACTTAATTGAAGAAATTGCTAGGTTATATGGTTTTGAAAACTTTGAACCTAAACCTTTAAAATTAGAGTTATCACCTAAAGAACATGAAAATGTATTTACTCAAGAATATGAAGTTAAACGCTTGCTTGCAACGAAATATAATATGCATGAAGTGCATAGTTATATTTGGTATGATACTTCTTTATTAAAAGAACTTGATTTAACTAAAGAAGGTATTAAGTTATTAGGTAAAAATGAAAATAATATTTTACGGGATGATTTAAGTTTATCTTTAATGAATATTGTTAATTTTAATTATAAAAATTATGCTAGTTTTGGTATCTTTGAAATTGGATCAGTATTTAAGAAAAAAGAATCTTATCGTCGTTTAAGTATTATCTTAGTTTCCGATGAAAGTGCTTTAGAAAAACTTTATAATGGAGCAAAACAAATTACAAAATATATTTTTGCTTCCTTAAAAAATGTGAATGTTAAAATTATGCCAAATAAAGATGTTGCTAGTTACTATGATGGCTCATTAGCCAAAAAAGTTTTAGTTGCCGATGATACCATTGGAACAATTAATGTTCTTTCCCAAAAGTATGCGACTAAAATTGCCAAAAAGAAAACAATTGTTACAATAGAAGTAGACTTTGATAAATACGTAGCTTTAGCTAAAAATCCAGTTTTAGTCGAAGAAGTAAGTAAATATCCTGTTGTAAGTCTTGATTATACAATTATTGTGAAAAGGGGAAAATATGCAGATATTGAAACTGTTCTTGCTGATTTTAAATCTAATTTAATTAAAAAAAGAGAACTTGTCGGAACTTATGAAAATAAATATACAATTCGTTATACTTTAGGCAGCAATAATAAAACTTTGGAACCTAAAGATTTACAAACATTTAAAGATCGTTTTATGGCTCATGTTAAAGACCATAATTTAGAAATAATGGAATAGTTCAAAGGGGCTAATTATTAGTCTCTTTTTAATTTTTAAAAAGATAAAAATTTTTAAAAAGACTAATTATATGGTACAATAAGAAAGGTGGTTTAGGATGAAGATAGGAATACCGCGGGGATTTTTATATTATAAATATCATGTTTTATGGGAAACTTTTTTTGAAGAATTAGGAATTGATTATATTGTTAGTCCTAAAACTAATAAAGACATAATTAGAAAAGGAACAATGCAAGCCATTGATGAAGCTTGTTTACCTAGTAAGATTTTCATGGGGCATGTTGATTACTTAATACCTAAATGTGATTATTTATTTATCCCCCGAATTGCATCTTTAGGGACTAATAAAGATATTGTTTGTTCTAAGTTTCAAGCGATTTATGATGTGGTAAATAATACTTATCGCGATAAAAATTTAAAGATTTTATATTATAGTATCGATGTCGAAAATAAAGATACGGAATTAAAAGCCTTTTTAAAGATGGGTAAATTTTTAGGCAAAAATAAGGCCCAAATCCTAAAAGCGTATTATATTGCCAAACAAGCGGAAAAAACCGCGAAGATGATTGATTTAAATAATCAAAAATTATTACTAGCTAGTTCCAATTTAAAAATACTTGTAGTAGCGCATCCTTATAATATTAATGATGAATTTATTGGTAAACCTTTGCAAGATATATTGCATGAACTTGATTGTGAAGTGATTTTAGCTTCTATTGTCGATGAAAAGAAAGCTCGGGAAAGAGCTAAAAATATTAGTCGTACTTTGCCTTGGACTTTTAATAAAGAACTGGTCGGGGCTATTGATATTTATAAGGATCAAGTTGATGGAATTATTTTGGTTTCTTCATTTCCTTGTGGACCAGATTCCTTAGTTAATGAAATGGTTATTAGACGATTTAAAGAAAAACCGATTATTAGTTTAGTTTTAGATGGTCAAGAAGGAACTGCCGGGTTAGAAACGAGACTAGAAAGTTTTGTAGATATAATTAAAATTCAAAAAGAAGAAAAGGAGGAAGTTACAAATGGCAGTATCTAAAGTTAATTTTCCTCGTCTCGGTTCTTATAATGTGGCAGTTGCTCATATTATAACGAAAGGCCTAGATTGTGAATATGTTGATGCTCCACCGATTACCAAAAAGACGATTGAACTGGGAGCTAAATATTCACCGGATTTTGTTTGTACCCCTTTTAAATATCAATTAGGTGGTTATATTGAAGCTATTGAAGCTGGAGCCGATACCTTAATTCAAGTAGGTGGTGCTTGTAGACTTGGTTACTATGGGGAATTGCATGAACAAATTCTAAAAGATTTAGGTTATCATGTTAAATTTGTTAATATGGCCAATGCTAATTTTAATAAGCCTTTAACTTTTTATGAAGAATTTAAAAAAATAAATCCCAATATGAATGTGAAAAAGGTGGCTCAAGCAACTCTACTCGCCATTAAGATGGTTGAGGTGATTGATAAAGTAGAAGATTTTATTCGCGAAAATGTGGGTTTCGAAGTTGTTGAAGGTTCTTTTCAAAAATTACATGAAGACTTTTTAGATGATTTAAAAGATGTTTCCGATAAAAAAGAACTAGCCATTATATATAAATTGTATATGCGCAAATTTAAAAAATTAGAGGTTAAAAAAGTAAAGAATCCTTTAAAAGTAGGAATTATTGGCGAATATTATACGATTATGGATGAATATTCTAATCACTATATGGAAAAAGAATTGGCTAAAAAAGGTATAATTATCGAAAGATGGATGAATATTTCTAATACTATTTTCCATAATTATGCGAAAGAAGTAAAACAAAGTATTAAAAAATATGCCCGTTTTGATATGGGAGCAACGGCAATGTATACTATTAAAAAAGCCATCGACTACGCTAAAGAAGGTTGCGATGGGATAATTCATGTTAAAAGTTTTGGTTGCACACCGGAGATTGATACAATGCCGGTTTTACAAAAAATAAGTGAAGATTATAAAATTCCAATTATTTATTTTAGTTTTGATACTCAAACTTCAGATGTAGGTATTAATACGAGAATAGAGGCTTTTTATGATATGATTATGATGCGAAAGGAAGAAAAGGAAAAATGAAAAAAGCTTATATGGGAGTTGATATTGGTTCCATTTCCACGAAAGGAATTATTATTGATGCCGATAAAAATGTTTTAGCGAGTGAATATATATGGACGGAAGGCGACCCAATCGGGGCTGTTAAAAGATTAATTGCTATTTTAAAGAAACAATTAGATCATCATAAATATAAAGTAGTAGGGGTAGGCACAACTGGTTCGGCCCGAAAACTTATTGGGGTTATTCTAGGTGCCAATGTTGTTAAAAACGAAATTACGGCGCATGCCATCGGAACGCTTTCTTTATATCCTGATGTTAAAACTATTTTTGAAATTGGAGGCCAAGACTCCAAAATAATCATTTTAGATAAAGGAATAGTGGTAGATTATGCTATGAATACTTTATGTGCCGCGGGAACAGGGTCTTTCTTATCTAGTCAATCCAAAAGGCTGGGAATGGAAGTTGAAGAATTTGGCGAACTGGCTTTAAAAAGTAAGAATCCTACGAATATTGCCGCCCGGTGTACGGTTTTTGCTGAAAGTGATTTAGTTCATAAAGCTCAAATAGGTTATAAAAAAGAAGATATTGTCGCTGGTCTTTGTAAGGCGGTTGTTAATAACTATCTAAATAATGTTGGAAAGGGTAAAAAAATATGTCCTCCAATTGTATTCCAAGGTGGCGTTTCTAAAAATGTCGGAGTTATTAAAGCTTTTGAAGATGCCACGGGTGAAAAAATAATTGTTGACCCTAATTCTCATTTGATGGGTGCCCTAGGTGTTGCTATTCTTTCCCAAAAAGAAAAAGAAGTCGATTTTAATTTTAATATTGAAGATGTTGTTTTTGAAACGAAAGGAATTGAATGCAAAGGTTGTGCCAATAACTGTGAGCGAATTTGCATTTATAAAGATGGTGTCTTAATTGATGCCTGGGGAAATAAATGCGATAAAGGTGCTATTAAAGTAAAAGCTAAAATTTAAAGTGAAACATCAAATTGATGTTTTTTCTTTTGGTAATTTTTTCTTTTTTTCATTAACTTAAAAATTCTCCTAATGACAACAATTTATTGAAAAAATTTTTTAAAAAAATTGAATTTACCCCTTGCATATATATATATATATATATAGTGCGACCAGGTTAAGGTCTTATAATTTAGCAGGTGGAAATCCTGCTCAGGAAGTG
>CANQXV010000001.1 GCA_947627895.1 uncultured Bacilli bacterium | reverse complement strand
AGCCGTATGCGGGAAAGCTGCACGTACGGATTTGTGAGGGTTGCATGGGGTAACCTGTGCTTCTACTCGATTAATTAAGGAGAATACAGGGTATTTGATGGAGGAAAAAAGTAGATGAAAAAAGAACAAAATAAACGAAAAAGTATAATATATTTAATCGTAGGAGTGACAGTATTACTCCTTATTGTAATAGGTGCAACATATGCCTTCTTTCAAGCCCAAATAAATGAAAGCGCAACAGTAAATATGAATGCCACAACTGGAACAACCGATCACTTGTATTTTTATATGTCAGATATAGATACAAATAGTGATACCACATTAGATGAACATAATGCCGATAATGGTAAAGAAAATACTGAAATAATCATTAATGCAAATCAAGATAATTTTAGCTTGGATGATAAAAGCTTAAGTGATGGGGTAAAAGCAAAAGCTACATTAACAGCAAATAATGCCACCAATACAGCTAAAGCAAAATATAATGTTTTCTTTGTAATAGAAGAAAATGACTTTGAATATACCGTAGATGAAAGTACTCCCGAAGTAGTATTAAATGTAACAAATCCTGAAGGAAAAGAAGTAGAAACAATTAAAGGGTTAAATAAAACAGAAAAAGGATTTGATATAACCAGAAGAAGTAAAGCCGCATTCTTAATAGCTAGTGATGTTGATATAGAAGCAACAGATAAAGAAGCAACACAAGAATGGCAAGTAAAAGTAACCTTAATAAATTTAGAAAGTAATCAAAATAATAATACAGGAAAAACTTTAAGTGGGAAAGTAATAATAACAACAGAGAATAGAGATGATGTATATGAATTAACAAAAATAGGAGAAACAACGAGTGTAACAACGACATATAACAGTATAACATTAACGCCAGCAATAGAAGACGGAACAGTACAAGTTGCTAAATATTACTATGGAATAAGAGAAATAGGAGAAGCGGGAATAAGTACCGTAAGTGAAATACAATATGGTGAAGCAACAGATGAGACAAGTCATACCTTTGAAGGCTTAAGTGAAAAACATGAATATGAAGTAGCGTGTTATACAGTAGATGCCGAAGGAGTAAAGAGTGGAAATGAATTTTCAACAACAGTAACAACCGATGCTTATAAAATGCCAGTAATAAATAATGTAACATTTGAACCTGAATTGTTTAGTATTAAAGCCACAGTAGATGCAAAAGGGCAAGATGGAGAAATAACAACATATCATTATTACCAAGGAGAAGAGTTAAAATACTCAGGACAAGAATCAGAATATACATTTGAAGGCTTAAGTGATACTCAAAGTTATACTTTAAAAGTAGAAGTAGAAGATGAAAATGGCAGAAAAGCATCGCATAGTGAAACAGTAAGTACCAAAACATATGAAAAAGCAACCATAAATACGATAACTCCAACTAAAACTTGGAATACTATAACGTTAGATGTAGAAGCAACAAATGGAAGTATGGAAGTAGAAGAATATTGGTATGAAGTAAAGAAAGAAGAAGTAACTGTTAAAGAATGGTATCAAGGAAACAAACATGAAATAATAACAGAATTAGACCCAAATATAGAATATACGATTAATGTCAAAGTAAAAGATGAATTAGGAAGAGAAAGTGAAGTAAAAACAGAAAAAGTAACAACCGATGAATATCAAAATGTAAAAATAGAAGTAATACCAAGTAAAGATGATACAAGTATAACTCTAAATGTAAAAGCAACAGAAGGAACCGGAACAGTAGAAAAATATATGTACAAGAGGGAACCAGGAGAATGGGAAACAGTAGAAAGTACATCATTAGAAGATACCAAAGTATATGACCAATTAACATCAGGAGCACCTCAAACAATAAAGGTAAAAGTAATAGATAGTAATGGTAAAGAAAGTAATTTATATGAAGCAACAATAACACCAACAATCAAAGTAACAACAACATTTAATGCCAATGGTAATCAAATAGATAAAGAACAAGAAATATGTTATATAGATAAAGATAAACAAGAAGAAAGTTGTAATGTAACAACTCCAAATATAACAGCCCCAGGTAATACTCCAAATATAGTAGGATTTAGTACGGATAGTAGTGCTCATGAAGCAAGTATAAAAGGAAATCAAGTAATAAGTGTAAATAAAGATGAAACATATTATGCGATAACTACAGCGCCTGAAATAACATACAATGTAACATACCTAAAAGGAATAGGAGTAACAGCAACAGGAAAAGAAAGTGATAGTTGTACAATAGATGCCAAATATAATGGAGAACAACAAGGAACAGAATGTGAAATAACACTACCAACCATAACATCAGAATCAGGGTATATAATAGATGGCTGGTATAATGGAGAAACAAAAGTAGGAGACCAAAGTCAAACAATAAGGATAAATGCAAGTGGAACATATACAGCGTATAATAATCCCTATGTAAGTGGAGTAACAGTAACAGGGACAGCTTGGAATAGTATAACAGTAAATATAGGAACAGTAGCAACTCATGGAGATATAACAAAATACTATTGTAGTAGTAATAATGGAACAAATTATACAGAAAGCACAACAAATAGTTGTACAATGACAGGATTAAGTCCAAACCAACCTTATACTATAAGAGTATATGTAGAAGATGTAAAACAAAGAAGATCGAATGAAGCAACGACGCCAGGGCAAACAGCAACATATACGCCATCAACAGTAACAATAAATGGCACTCCTACTTCTGACGGGACTTCAATTACGATTAGTTATATAGGAACAAATGGAACAGGAACAATAAAAGAATATCGATTCTTCTTAAATGGAGGACAGGTAGGAAGTGCTAACAATACAGCAGGTACTTTCACATACACTTATGATTCAGGAATAACGGCTGGAGGCACATATACAGTAAAAGTTCAAGCAGTAGATAATGAAATAAACCCTGGTACAGGTCAAAATTTTGTATCATTATTTAGTAATGAGGTTAGTGTTAATACTACACCGCCTTCTTATCATGAAACATGTAGTGATGGCAGTGCATCATGTACTATAGCTAAAAAAGTATCTTCTGATACAACATTAATATATCATGATGGAACTAATAAATCAGGAGATACTGTAATTGATGCCAATGATAAATCCTACCGTTATAGTGGTAAAAGCGATATAGTCAATAATTACGTCTGCCTAGGAGCAAACAATGCTGCAACAGGTGCATGTGACAAAAATGACTTATATCGAATAATAGGATTATTTCCAAATGCTTCAGGTGAGTATGAAATGAAACTTATTAAAAATACACCATATGAAGGAAGTGATGCTGAAACTGGAAGTAGTTATACAGCCAGTGGCAAAGGTTATAGATGGAGTGGTTCAAGTTCTAATCAAAAGAATACCTGGAAAGATAGTACCTTGAATACAGTAACCTTAAATCAAAATTATATAAAAACATTGCCAAGTTATGTCCAAAATAAAATCACAACCCATACATATATAACAGGAGGAAATACATCAGCTAATATACAAAGTAAATACGTATATGAAGCATACAAAAATGAAATAAATAATCCAGATATTGGTCAATATGCAACAGAAGAAGATAGAACATATGATAAAGGAAAAATAGGCTTAATGTACGCCTCAGATTATGGTTATGGAGCATACAAAGATGCATGGACAGCAAAAAAATTAACTTATTATGATGACGCTAATGTAACAGCAAATAATTGGTTGTATATAAATGATAACAAGACAAATGAATGGTTAATCACGCGTACTTCCGACGTCTCGGACTATGTCTTCCTTGTCTACGACGCGGGCTATGTCTACTACAGCACCACCTACGTGTATGGCCGCGTGTATGCGGTTCGCCCAGTCTTTTATCTCGAGTCCAGCGCGGCGATAATGCCCGGGGGAACTGGCGAAAAGACAACGCCATTCAGGATTTCTTGATGAATACATCAATTATAATGGGGTCCCATGGTCCCATTAACCTAACTGTGTCTAAAGAGTAAATGATGTAATAAATACATCAAACATATTAATAATTATTATAAGAAAAATAAAAAAGAATAGAGAAGAGATGAAGAAAGTGAAAATATCAAAAAAAACAATGATTGGTGTAGGAATAGCCATAGTTACAGTAATTATAATTATTGTAGCTATACTCTTAAGTAATAAAGATATCAAAATGAAATTCATGGGAGAAAATATATTACCAAGTAATATAAGATTTAAAGAAGAGTATGAAAACTTAAATGGTAAAACAACAAGTGAAGGAACAGAATATATAAGTGTAGATATATCAGAAGACAATCCTATTATTTATAAAAGCGATAGTGAAATACTTGAAGTATTAAATAAAGAAAGAGGAATAGTCTTCTTTGGTAGTGAAACCGATAATGAAAGTAGAGCAATAGTAGAACCATTATTAAAGATAGCAAAAGATAATAATATTGAAAAAATATATTATGTAAATATAGGAAATATAAGAGATAAATATGTAGTAAAAGAAGGAAAGATAGAACAAGAAATAAAAGGAACAGAAAGTTATTATAAAATATTAGACTTTTTAGAAAATAAACTAGATGCTTATTATGTAAAGGATAGTGAAGGAAAAGAATATGCAACTAATGAAACAAGATTAGAACCAGCAACTATAGTGGCAGTATCGGATGGAGAAGTAAAAGCTTTCCATGAAGGAACAGTAATAAGCCATAAAGATAATAATAGTAAATTAACAGCAGATGAAGAACAAGAAATACTAAATATATATCAAAACTTATATGAACCAATAAATGATAATTTATGTCCTAGCACAGGTTGCTAGGATTTTTTCTAATGAAAAAGCTAAAATCACCTTTTCAAAGGATAAAAAGCATGCTATAATAGAAACATAAGTTACCATAGGAGGTGGTAAAATGCCGGCAATTATTGAAATAAAACATGAAAAAGTAATTAAGACGGCCGTAAAAATGGTTAATGACCATGGTTGGGATTCTATAAATGCGAGGTCACTAGCTAAAGAACTCGGAATATCAACAAAACCTCTTTATCGGATGTATAAAAGCATGGATGAAATTAAAAATGATATTTATAAAGAAATATATCGGCAATATGATGTATACATTAATAGCCGAATTGATAGTAAGAAAGCTCTTTTAACTTTATCAATTGCCTATGTGGAATTTGCTCAAAAATATAAAAATTTATTTATTTGTTTATTTTTAAGTAATAATTTAAAATGGAAAAGTTTAGATAATGTTTTAGATGAAAAATGGAATCAATCAACTATTATAAATTTAGTTAATAAACATGGTTTAAGTTTTGATGAGGCTAAAGCTTTATTTATGAATTATTGGTTATATGTTAATGGTTTGGCTACTTTAATTGCCACGAATGATATTGAAATTGATGAGAAGGAGTTATTAGTTAAACTTGTAAAAATGTACAAGATACTAACAAAATAAAAATGGAAAGAGTAAAGGTTAGAGAAGATAATTTAGCAATTGTTAGAATTGAAGAAAGATGTATTAATTGTGGCATGTGTCAAAAGACTTGTTTAGAAAATAATAACATTGGTTCAGAATGCATTAATTGTGGCCAATGTGTTTTAACTTGTCCCACTGGGGCTTTAGTGCCCCGCTTTAATTATCAAACTGTTTTAAATTATTTAAAAGATACAGCTTATCAAGTAATGGTTATTACATCTCCCGCGGTAAGAGTGGCAATCGGTGATGAATTTGGTTATGATGCTGGGACTTTTTTAGAAGGTAAAATGGTTGGTGTTTTAAAAAAACTAGGCTTTGCTAAAGTTTTTGATACCACTTTTGGGGCCGATTTAACTATTATGGAAGAAGCAACGGAGTTAGTTCAAAGATTAGAATTTAAAGAAAATTTACCTTTATATACTAGTTGCTGTCCTTCATGGGTTGAATATATAAAGAAATTTCATCCCGAAGATATTAAGCATTTAAGTACTTGTAAAAGTCCGATTGGGATGATTGGAGCCATGGTTAAATCTTATTATGCGGAATATAATGAAATTGATCCTAAGAAAATAATACTAGTGGCACTTACGCCTTGTGTATCTAAAAAGGTAGAAATTCATGATAATCCGGATGTCGATTTTTGTATTACGACTCGGGAACTTGGCATGATGATAAGAGAAACGGGGATTGATTTTAAAACAGTGAGTGATGCTTCATTTGACTCTCTTTTAGGTAAAGGTAGTGGGGCTGGTCTAATTTTTGGCACCTCAGGTGGCGTAATGGAAGCCGCAATAAGGACCGCCTACTTTTTAATTAATAAAGAAGAAGCACCGCAAGTGTTTTATAAATTAGAACAAGTACGAGGCGAAAAAGATTTTAAAGAAGCGACAATTAATTTAAAAAAATACTTTTTAAAGGTAGCCGTTGTTAACAGGCTTAGTACGGCTCAAGAAAAATATGAATTATTAAAAAATTATGATTTTATTGAGGTTATGACTTGTCCCGGAGGATGTATTGGTGGGGCTGGTCAACCTTTAGTTGCAACTAGTAAACTGGCTGAATATCGCCAAAAAAGAAGCATGGCTTTATATCAAGATGATGCTAAAAATAAAGTGAAAAGTAGTTATGAAAATACGGAAATAAGAGAAGCCTATGATACCTTTATTAAAAAAGGTAAAGTTAGGCTTCACACTAATCATCAAGAAAAGGTACGTAATTAGTAAATGAAAAAGAAAATTCGAAATATTCAAAAACTTTTAGCTTTATTAATTACGGCTTTTTTATTAATTTGGGCTTTATGGGAAAGTTTAGTTTCTGAAAAAAATTATGACAATGTTAATATCACGGACAATTTAAGAGTTCATTTTATTGATGTGGGTCAAGGAGATGCCGCTTTTATAGAACTACCTAATGCCGAAACAATTTTGATTGATGCTGGTGAAGAAAACCAAAAAGAGGTAGTAAAGAACTATATTACGGATTTAGGTTATGAAAAAATTGACTATGTGATTGGAACTCATCCGCATACCGATCATATTGGAGCGTTGGCGTACCAGCTAACTAATTTTGAAATTGGTAAAATATATTTACCTAAAGTAAGTAGTAATACCCAAACTTATGAAAATTTACTTAAAACTATTCAAAAACAAGGCAAAGAAGTTTATACTGCTCAAAAGGACCGGCAAATAATAAATGGTGAAGATTTAAAAATATACTTTTTAGGACCGGTATCTACTGATAGTGAAAACTTAAATAATTCTTCGACTATCTTAAAAATTGTCTTTAAGGATAATAGTTTCTTATTTATGGGAGATGCCGAGGCTGCAGTTGAAGCTAAGTTAAAAGATGTTGCATCAGATGTTATTAAAGTTGGACATCATGGGAGTGATACTTCATCCAGTGCCGATTTTGTTCAAAAAGTTGGCGCCCAATATGCGATAATTTCCGTAGGTGAAAATAATCAATATGATCATCCAAGCGATATTGTTTTAAAAAGATGGGAAGAAATTGGGGCTAAAATATATCGTACTGATAAAGATGGCAATATAGTTGTTACATCTGATGGCCATAATTTAAAAGTAGAGGTGGAAAAAAATGCAAGTAATAGTTGATCGAATTGAAGGCGAATTTTTAGTAATAGAGTTACCTAGTGGTGAAGTTGTAAACATACCTAAAGTTCTAGTTCCAAATGCTAAAGAAGGCGATGTTATTAATATAACTATTGATAAAGATAAAACAAAAATGCGAGAAAAAAACATTAATAATTTAATGGATGAATTGTTTAAATAAAAAAATTTTAAATAGTGCTTGACTCTCCCCTTAAGGGGAGATGTAAAGTTAACTTAGTGAAGGAGAAAAATATGTATAAAATTGGTGATTTTGCAAACATTTTTAATATTTCAATTAAGACTATAAGATTTTATGAAGAAAAAGGATTAATTGTTCCTAAATTCGTTGATATCTATTCCGGATACCGATATTTTGACGAAAAAAATGTAGAGGAAATGATTGAAATTTTAGCTTTAAAAAATCTTGGTTTTTCCCTAGAGGAAATTAAAGAATTTAGTTTTGATAAAATACCTAAAAAGATAAAAAATTTAGAGGAAGAAATAGCTAAAATGCAAGACAAAGTAACTAATTTAAAAAACATTGCCCTTCACGGGAAGGAAAATTTAAAAATGGAAAAATTTATTAATGATGAAAGAGCTATTGGTAAATGGCATTTACTTGGGGTGGCTGAAAATATTGAACAAGCTAAAAAAGAAATATTTAAGGAAGATGATTTTATAATCAATGAATTATATTTTTTACCTAATGGAGAACCTTATTGGGTAATTAGATGGACAAAGGGAAGTATTTTTACCTCTGGTCAAGAATACAAATATGAAATTGAAGGAAATAGGTTATATTTAACTATAACAAGTTCAATTGATAGTAGTGATCAAAAGATAGCTGTTTATGAACTTGTTGATAATAAAAAATATTCGATTGAGGATATTCGTTTAAGAGATGATATTAATAAAGAATTTATACCAGATAATGAGATTGTCGGTTCTTGGAAAACTGTTGATTTTGTGAATAATCCTAGTAGTTTTAATCCTAAAAAACATCAAACTAAAGAAGATGATTTAAGATTAGAAAAATTGGTATTTAACTCTGAAGGTGAAGTTGAAATTAAATTTAAAGATAATGAGAATCTTAAATATAGCAAATATACTAAAGATTATGTTATTAATTTAGTTTTACCTGATACTTTATCAAAATATGAATATCAAGAAATAGATCATAAAACATATTTAGTCATTGAATGGAAAAGTGGTGACTACATTTTTGGCCGAATTATTTCGGGCTACTACATTTTAGAAAAAGAATAATTAAAGACTCTATTTTGTGATTTTTTCGGGTTCAAACATATTGAAATAAAAGTATATCTTATGATATAATTTATTAGTAAAAATGTAGAACAAGGCGGTGAAATTTTGGGAAGTGTAATTGTCAGATATATTTTAGAAGGCGTAATGACCCTTTTATTAACTCTTGATGGTATAATTTATAATTTTATCAGTTGGTTCTATGAAATATTTATGTTTTTAGCAAAATTAAATTTATTTAGTAATGAAGACTATGAAAGTATAGTTCGTAGAATATATATAATTTTAGGAATTATAATGCTTTTTGTTTTATCTTATTCCTTACTTAAAGCTATTATAAATCCTGACGAGTATGCGAAGGGTGAAAAATCTTTTGTTAATATTGTTAAAAATGTTCTTATATCACTCGTTATAATTGTTGTTTTACCAACTATTTTTGATGTGGCTTTTCGAGTACAAACTGTTATCATTAATTATGATGTAATTGGTAGAATTATTTTAAATGAAAATGTTGGTAGAGGTGCTATAGATAATGGTGGCAGAACTATATCCACTAATGTTTTCCGAGCCTTCTTCGCGGTAAATCCTGATGCTCAAACAGGGGATTATGCTAGTGACTACAATAGCATTCGAGCTGCAGTTGCTTCGGCATTTGATGAGGTAGCTAATCGTGATGCATCGTTTTTGCTTTTTGCTGGTAAATATAAAGGTTTTGATTTTCCCGAATTAGTTGTAGGAAAAGCTATAAGTTATACATTTTTAATTTCTCATATAGCTGGTTTGTTTGTTTTATGGTGTATTTTGCTTTTCTGTTTTGATTTGGGAATTCGAGTTATAAAATTAATATATTTTCAAATGATTGCTCCAATCGCGGTAGCCTGTCGTGTAATTCCAGGAAATAAGGCCAAAGAAATATTCCCTAATTGGGTAAAAAAAACAGTATCGACATTCTTAGAAGTATTTATTCGCATATTTATCATGTATATGGGGGTTTATTTAATTACTCTTTTAGTTGATAAATTTCCTGATGTCGCAGCAGCTGGGGATAATGCCGGATTAGGAAATATGCAAAGGCTTTTAGTTAAAGCCTTCTTAATTATGGGGATTGTAGCCTTTATTCGTCAAGCTCCAAAACTAATTCAAGATGTCTTTGGATTTGAAACTGGTGGTATTAACTTAGGTTTAAAAGGCTTAACTGAACGATTAAGTAATGGTGGTGGTTTTGCTGCCGGCGCTTTAATAGGTGCAACTACAACTGGCTTGGCTCGTAATATTACCCATGGTATTCGAAATATTGCTACTGCTCCAAAAGGTAAAAGAGTAGGACAAGCTTTTAAGGAAGTTTTAAAAGCTCCAGGAGGGGTTTTTAGAAGTGTTACTGCGGGTGTAAATGGAGCATATAGTGCAATTAATGCCAAAAATTTCTCTGAAGCTAAAGATGCTACTGGTAAAGCAGTTAAAAAGATGACCGATAGACGTGATAGAAAAGAAAGTTATTGGGCAAGGTATAATGGTAATCCAATTAAAGTTGCTGGTGGCCGAGTTGCCGATGTTGGAAGAGATTTTCTATCGTGGGCTGGTTGGAGTAATATTGAAATATTACAAAACGAAAACAAACAAATTGCTGATTTATTAGATTCTATGGGAGCAGCAGAAGACATAATTAGAAAGAAAATTCAATCTGATATAGCTCAAGGAAAGAAGACAAGTTATAGTACGGCAGGAAGAAGTGCTGATTTAATTAAACAAGATAGGGATGCCTTAGAAGCCGATGCACGTAGTGGTAGAGTAACTGGTGCGCAATATGCTGCTAGAGTTGCCGCTTTAAATGCTGAAGAAAATGCGATAGTAGAGGACGTATTAAGACGAGTTACACAAAGTGCTTCAGCATTTGATAGCGAAAATGCTGAGTTTAGAGGAACATTCGCCGATGCCAGAATTTCTCATACTGAATTTAGAAAGAAGGCCAGAAATATGGCAGCAAAACCATTTTTTGCCGAAGCACATGTATCCGGCGATATGTTAGATGATAATAAGAGTATTGACTTAGGCAGTAGAGCATTTAAAGATTTAAAACAACAAGGAAAAATTGCTCAAGCTAATAATGCTCAAAAAATTCAAAATTTAAGAGAACATGAAGATGCTAAAAATGGCACAAAATAAAGGAAAGGAATAAAAAGGTATGAATGATAGTTTTATAATTCCCGCGAATACGAAAAAATCACAATTAATATTAGGTTTTTTCACTCCAACAGATTTAATTATCTTTTTAACGGGTGTATCTTTAACAATAATATTACTATTAATAATGCAAAATGCTAGTTTTGTAGAATTAGTGCTCATTTTGATGCCGGCTTTAGTGACAGGATTTTTGGTAATGCCGGTGCCTAATTATCATAATGTATTACAATTAGTTACAAATATTATTGATTTTTATAAAGGAAGAAGAAATTATTATTGGAAAGGCTGGTGTATAAGAGATGAGTTCAAAGAAGAAACTAAATAGTAACGCAAATTCAAAATATACAGAAGATTGGTTACCTGTTAATCAAATAATTAATGGAATGATTGTGTTGGATACTGGAGAATATGTAACAGGTGTTAAAGTTGCTCCTAAAAATATCTTTATTATGGATTCTGGTGCTCAACAAGATGTTATTGTTAAATTAAGAAATATGTATAATTCCATTGATTTTGAATTTTGGTTACTTATTGCTGATCGCCCAGTTGATATTGATGTCTATCTATCGAGACTACAAATTTTATATAATAATGCTCCAACTAATGCGATTAGAAAATTAATTATGCAAGACATTAATAAAGCTAACTTATTTATGAGTGCTGAATACAATGTTGTAGATACGGAATATTACATTTTATTTAAAGAAAAAAGAATGGAACTTGTTCAAAAAAAATTACATAATTTAATGAGCGGTTTAGCAAATGCTGGTTTACAATCAACTCAAACTTCAAATAATGATTTAAGAATGGTTTTAGATAATTATTTAAATGGTGGAGAACAAACCACTTTTGGGACGGTGATGTAAGATGAGTAAACTAAAAAGTGAAGTAGCCCCAAAGGGGATGGAATTTAAACCAACTGAATTTAGACTAGGCGGAAAATATGCAACTATTTTAACAGTCGTATCATTTCCAAAAAATATTATGCTTGGTCATTTAGCTAACTTAGCAAGTATTCAAGGAGTTAAGGTAGCAGTAAAACATATACCGATTGAATTTTCAGTTTTACAAAAAATGTTAAATAAAGAAATCGCTGATTTAAAGATGCGGTATCAAAATGAAAAAGACCAAACAATGCAAGAAATGATTCGTCAAGATTATGAATCATTGGAACAATTTATTCAAATGCTAGCGGCAACGCAAGCAAGAATTTTTGATTTTCAAATGCATTTATTAGTTACCGCGGATAATAAAGAAGAATTAGAATTAAGAAAGATTCATATTCGAAGTTTACTTGAAGGTTTAGGAATGAAAGCTATTGCTTTAATGTTTGAACAAGAAAAGGCTTTAAAATCAATAATTCCAATCTTTCCACCTCAAGATATTGAACAAAGAATTGGAACTCCAATTCCATCGGTTACCATCGCGGGAATGTACCCATTTATTTTTGATAGTATTAAAGACCCTGGAGATGCCACTCTTTTAGGCGTTGATTTCTCCGGAGGGGTAATATTATTTAACCAATTTTTATATCAAATAAAAAATGAAAATAATCGAAATAATGCTAATATTATTCTTTTAGGTACTTCTGGTAGTGGTAAATCTACGGCGGCGAAATTGCTACTTCGGACCCATTTAAGAAATGGTTGCAAAGTTGTTTGTGTGGATCCTGAAGGCGAACTTGAAGAAATGTGTAAGTCAATAGGTGGAGACTTCCTAGATTTAGGTAAAGGTGGCGATTTTGGAATGGTTAACCCATTAGAAATTGTTATTGATGCCGATGAAGAAGAAATTGAACAAGGTTTAGGTTATACAGTTTTAACGAGGACGATTCAACAATTAAAAGCATTCATGAAATACTATTCTCCAAGCATTGAAGAAGATGTTTTAAATATGTTTAGTGAAGTAGTTCAAGATACTTATAAAAGATATAAAATTGATTTTGATACCGATTATACTAAATTAACATCTAAAGATTTTCCAACTTTTGACGATGTGTACGCTACAATTAAAGGCCGTCTTTTATCAATGACTGATGCGACTCATGAACGTGATGTTATGGAAAGACTTGAATTAAAGATTAGACCTTTAGTCAAAGAACTAAGATATTATTTTACGGGTCATACAACTTTGGATATTCAAAGTGACTTTATTGTCTTTAATATTAAGGAATTAATGAATAGTGATGAAAATATTAAAAATGCTCTATTCTTTAATGTGTTAAAATATGCATGGGGCTTATGTTTGGATAAAAATGTCAATACAGTAATGTATGTTGATGAAGCCCATGTGTTATTATCTAGTCATAACGAACTTGGGGCAGAATTCTTAGCTCAAATTCAAAGACGGAGTCGGAAGTATAACACAGGTACAATAATTATTACGCAACAACCAACAGATTTTGCGGCTCCAAATGTTATTACTCATGGTAAAGCGATATTTGATAATGCCGCTTATTATTTAATTATGAATTTAAGAAAACAAGCAGTTGAAGATTTAGCCAAATTAATTGATTTAAATGAAAGTGAAAAAGAATCAATTAAATATTATAACCAAGGTGATGCTTTATTTGTTTGTGGTAACCGCAGAATGCGAATTCAAGTTGTGGTTAGTCAAGAAGAACTTGATTCCTTTGGCGGTGGGGGTGGATTATAAAATATAAATTATAATTCATAAAGTTTGGTGGTGAAAGTATGAACGATAAACATACCAATGAAGAATCAAACGAAGAAGTACAAAAGGCTACTTCTTTTCGTCGTTCAAAAAATAGTTCATCACCAAATGGGCAATTACTATATAATCCAAGTAGACGAAATGCTGGATTAGGACTTGTTGTACCTCAAAATATATTGGATGATGAGGACGATGAGACGGAAAAAGAATCTTCTTTAGATGAAGAAAAATCAGAGAAGGAAACTCCTGAAGAAGAAGGAACTCCTAATCAAAATCAAACTGGAGAAAATGTTTCAAATCCGGGTGAAGGTCAAAAAGAAAGAACTACAGTTAAAGGTAAAGCTGCGATGGATG
Organism: uncultured Bacilli bacterium; assembly: GCA_947627895.1. Classification (GTDB taxonomy): domain Bacteria; phylum Bacillota_I; class Bacilli_A; order RF39; family UBA660; genus Onthocola_B. The sequence continues at coordinate 64,552 of CANQXV010000001.1, read as the reverse complement.
CATTTACTTTTATCAAAAATTTCAAAAGAAATGCTATTATCATAGCTATTGTTGGGGCAATAGTATTAATAATGTTGCTATTTTTTATTTTTGCTTCCTCAAGTGGTAGTGTGGCCTCATTGGATGATTGCTATGGTGGAGATGACAGTGGTTGGTGGTGGCCAATTGGTGGGGCAACCGAAAATGGCGATGGTTTTTATGATGGTGAACCAGTTTATAAAGATACTAATCCTTCCGATTATGGTCCTAGAGACCCTAGTATAGGAACTTCAGATTGGCATGACGGCGTAGATATTACTGTAAATGGTATAGGGGACCCTGTTATTGCTAGTAAATCTGGTACCGTAGAAATCGCAGAATTCGATAGTGCGCGGCATAATCATAGTTGTAGTAATGGGGTAAATAAATTATGTGATAAAAATGTTTATGACTGTTATGGTTATGGTAATTATGTTTTAATAAATCATAAAGATGGAACCCAATCTTTATATGGTCACTTATCCGAAGTTACTGTATCAACTGGAGAACAGGTAGAACAAGGACAATTAATTGGTAAAACGGGTTCAACAGGTATGTCTACAGGGCCTCATTTACATTTTGAAATAAGAATAAATGGTTCTACCGTAGACCCATTAGACTATATTTCTATAGATAACCCTCGACCAGGAAAAAAGATTTGTCTTAATAATGGTGACTGTACAGGAACAAATGGTGATTTAAAATCATTTTTATATTCGTGGGAAGGAAATGAGGGACCTTGTACAATTGATGGACAAGATGGTTATTTAGCAGCTGATACTAATGATGCAGCTATAACTTTAGGTCCAGGGTTTACCCAATATGCAATGTTGAGTAATGTTGTTGATTTTATTAAATCCAATGGCTATAGTAAATATTTTCCTTATGATACGATAACACCGGGTATGTGTGTGCCTGTTTCTGTTTTTGAAAAAGTATTTTTATATGCTCTTGAAACTAATTATGCTAAAGAAGTCGAAAATGCGGCGGCAAAGTATAATGTAACATTAACACAATTTCAAAAAGATGCATTAACCGATTTTAACTATAATCAAGGTACAGGTTATATTGATGAAGTAATGTCAGCATATGCTTCTGGTGGCTATGAAGAATTATGGAATGCAATGGCTAGACATACCAAAGGCGGTATGGAGGTAATAAAAAAACGTTTAAAAGGCGAATTTGCTTTATTTGTAACGGGTGATTATTCTGACCAAGGTAAATTTTACAGTAGAAATACTAACAACTTTTATGATTATAATTCAGAAGACGTTATGTCTCGAAAAATGGTTTGTAATGGTAATATAAGTACTAAAAATTATACCAAATCAACAAGTAATGGTTTAAATGATGTTTTAACTAAAGAATTAAAAGATGCTTTATTAGAGCATAATACTACTTATAAACAATTTAATGAATCTATTTTGAGTAGCGTTATAAATGCTGGGGTAGGAACTAGAGATGGAGTAGTTGCAGCAGCAGTATCTTTAGTAGCAGGATTGTACGAAAATTATCAAATTAGAATACCATATACCTATGGTGGTCAACACGGTTATGCTTTAAGTACAGCTGCCAGTCCATTAGGATCATCTTTTTATGGCGCGGATCCAACATGGGGAAAAAATATAGGTAATTTTTATCTTGGTGGGTATGGACCATATCATTATTATGGACCAGATTGTTCCGGTTTTGTTATGTGGGCTTTGCATAATGGTGGAATGAAAGCTTATCCAGGTTTATCAACAGAGTATGCTTCTTTAGGCAAAAATATAACATTAAATGGAACGCGAGTAGGAGATCCGGGGGATTTAATGGCTCATCCAGGACATATTATGTTAATTGTTGGGGTTGATGATGCGAAAAAAGTTTACTACATTGCTCATGCTGCGGGAGGTCAACAAGGAGTAAAAATTAATACTGTTAATTTTAGTGATTCTTACAATCAAGTTGTAAAAATGGATAACTTCTATGCGAATGCTGACAATAGAGAATATACAAATTCAACTGATTTTGCTAATGCTTTTCGAGCTGGAGAATTATAGAAAAGGGAGAGAAAAAATGAAAAAAGGATTTTTGTTAATTGTTGCTATTTTATTTTTAAGTGGTTGCACAGTGGAATATACTGTTAATTTTACCAAAGATTCAGCTAATGAATCAGTTATTTTAAACGGTGTAACTAATGAGATGTTTCCCGTTGAAGCTTATACTAATGAACAAGGTGCAAGTGAAGAACCAGTAGAAATTGAAGGTGTTGAATATTATGATATTACAAAGAATGCTAATGCTACTAATTTAACTTATAAATTTCCAATGGATAGATATTCAGAAAGTAAAGGAGTAAATCTTTGTTATAAAAATGTTTCTATTAATATAATGGAAGATGGTTACTATAATTTAATAACAAATAAATATAATTCTTGCATAGATTATTATCCCGAGTTAGAACAAATAACTATAAATTTAAAATTTACTAATGATTTTAATATAATTCGAAATAATGCCGATAAAGTAGATGGTAATACCTATACTTGGATTATTGATAGAAATAATTATAATAATAAAGGTATTGAATTATCTTATGCATTTAAAGAAGAAAATGAAGAAGAACAAATAAATGAAAACCATAATATATTAATTATTTTAGGTAGTTTTTTAATTTTAGGAATTATTATAGTAATAGCTATAAAATTAAAAAATAAAAATATGACTTAATGAAGTAAAAAATAATTTTAGGTAGTATAGTTATTTTAAAATATAAATAATCATAATTAGTTGTTAAATAAATAAATATTTTGTATAATATGATGTGGAAGGAAGAAAAAAATGAAATTCAAAATAGATAAAAAAGATATGCTAATGTTTGTGATATATAGTGTTTTACTATTGTATTTATGTGCAATAGCTGTTTTGAATTGTACTTCTTTACTAAACGATGGTGTTTTCTATGGCTTAATGCCTTTTAAAGCTTTTACAATGCCTTATTTACCAGTGACAATAATAGTGTTTATTATGGCTTTAATTGCTATCTTTTCCAGTGTCTCTTCCTATATTTTTAAAAAAGATAAAGGAATGGGTATTGGAATAAAATTTAAAACTAAAGAGAGTGATGGCTATGCCAAATGGGCCGATGATAAAGAAATAAAAAAGGGCAAAGATATTGTTAAAATAAATCGATATTCGGATACGCTTGAAAGCGCAGGGATTCCCATTATTAATAATGAAAAAGAAACCTTTATTGATGATGGCGAATACCATAGTTTAATTCTAGGATCTACTGGGTCTGGGAAAACTGAAACTATAGTTAAACCAATGGTTAATTTCTTAGCTAAAAAGGGCGAAAGTATGATTATTACCGACCCTAAAGGGGAACTATATAAAAATTCTGCCCATTATTTAAAATCCCGGGGTTATAATATCATTGTTTTAAACTTCCGGGATCCTCAAAGCGGGAATGCATGGAACCCTTTAACATTACCTTATCAATATTATAAAAAAGGTAACTTGGATAAAGCAACTGAATTACTAGATGATATCGCTTTAAATATTTTGTATGATCCTAATAATAAAAGTGATTCCGATTTCTGGGAAAAAAGTGCCGCGGATTATTTCTCTGGTTTAGCTTTAGGTTTATTCATGGATGCGAAAGAAAAAGAAATAAACTTAAATAGTATTAACTTAATGAGTACCGTTGGGGAAGAGAGATGCGGAACTAGCCATTATATTAATGAATATTTTCGTTTTAAAGGTGAAAGTTCTAGCCCTTATATCTTTGCATCTAATACGATAAATGCCCCAAGTGATACGAAGGGTGGTATTTTATCGACATTTAGACAAAAGATTAGAAAATTCTCAACTCAAGAAAACTTAAGTGAAATGTTATCATATAGTGATTTCGATTTAAGAAGTATTGGGGATGGTAAAACGGCCATATTCATGATTATTCATGATGAAAAGAAAACTTATCATAGTTTGATGACCATTTTTATCAAACAATGTTATGAAACATTAATTGATGTAGCTCAAGAAAAAGGTGGTAAATTACCAATTAGAACAAACTTTATCTTGGATGAATTTGCTAACATGCCACCTTTAAGAGATGTTGATGCCATGATTTCAGCGGCGCGGAGCCGGTTAATTCGTTTTACTTTTATTATTCAAGACTTTGCTCAACTTAATTCAGTTTATGGTGAAGAAGTTGCTCAAATTATTCGGGGAAATTGTAATAACTTAATTTATTTAATTAGTTCCGAACTTAAAGCTTTAGAAGAAATAAGTAAAATGTGTGGTGAGATTAAAGTTACGGATGAAAAAGATAAAAATGCGACTCGGCCATTAGCTTCAATTACTGATTTACAAAAAATGAAGATGTTTGAAGGTATTCTTATTCGGACCCGGACTAATCCATATAAAATAAAATTACAACCAGATTTTAAAATTAATTGGGGTATTCCCAAAGTTGAAGAACCTTATCCTCAAAGAGTAAAACAACCAGTTGAATTATTCGATTTAAAGAAATATGTTATGGATGAAAGAAATAAGATGATGGCCGAACAAGGAGGAAATCCTAATGGAGGTATGATGGGTGCCAATCCTTTTGCTAATCCATTTAGTAATCCAATGGGTAGTAATCCATTTGGAATGCCTAGTGGTATGGGACTAACAAGTAATAATTTTAATCGACCATATCCGCCAAATGAAGCTATGGGGATGCCTGGAATGCCTGGTGCTAGTCCTAGTCCTCAAGGAACACCTAACTTAGATTTAGATGCGATGTTAAAAGATATTGATGAAAAACTAAAAGCCTTTGAATTAGAAGAAGAGGAAGCTAAAAAGAAAGAAAAAGAAGAACTTCGAGCTCCAGAAAAGGAAGAAAAGATTTTTGATGCTGATGAAGAAATGCCTGAAGTAAAACAAGAAGAAGTGCTTGAAAATCCTGAACCTACGAAAGATGAAAAACCAAAAATTAATGTTGATAGTGATAGTATTATTGTCAATGAAAATGTTATCACGGATGATGAGTTTTTCGATGATTTCTTTGGAGATGAATAGTAACCAATAAGTTACTATTTTTTTCTAGTTTGACATCATTTATGTATTTTTAAAACTACCATATAATACTATGGTGGTAATATGAAAAAAATAAAATTTACCGATTATAATAGTAGTATGGGTACGTTAATAGATGTTCAACATCCTTTGGATTATCAAAAAGATCCAACACCCCAAAGTATTAATATTTATTCTGATAAATTAATATTAGATCATCATAAATATTTAGATAAAGGGAAAAAATATTATATTGTTTGTCGCAAAGGTTTTTTAAGTAAAAAAGTCGTGTCGACCTTAGAATATTTTGGCTATGATGTAACTCAAGTTATAAGATAAATGCTTTAAATAGCATTTTTCTTTTAGAGTGTAAATTATGAAAGTTTGTATTATAATAGTATTGTGATTTATATGCAAGAAGCATTTGTGAATTTGTACGATACAATTATGAATTTTATTGCCAGTATTGGTATCTACGGGCCCTTATTAGGTTCGCTTTTAATCGTTTTAGAATCAATGATTCCCATTTTACCTTTATTTGTTTTTATTACTTTAAATACTTTAGCTTTTGGTAAAATATTAGGATTTTTAATTTCTTGGGTCTGTACAGTATTAGGTTGTACAATATCTTATTTTTTAGTTCGAAAACTGGGTTTTAATTTTGTTCAAAAGCACGTGAAGGATAGTTCGATAATAAAAAAGTTTTTAAATTACTTTAAAAACCTTAGTATTTCTCAAATAGTAGTTATTTTAGCAATTCCTTTTACTCCTGCTTTTATGATGAATATTGCGGCAGGACTTGCTAATCTTTCCTTTAAAAAATATTTAGTGTGTCTTTTAATTAGTAAAATATTCTTAGTTTTCTTTTGGAGTGAGGTTGGAACTGGTCTAGTTGAAAGTTTTAAACATCCCCAAAATTTAATTATCGTTGTAATTATGGTACTAGCTGCCTATATTCTTAGTTTAATAATTAAAAAAGTCTTTAAACTAGATTAATGGCATTATCAATTAAGGTATAAGTAAGTGAACGGGTATTCACTTTTTCTTTACCTGCAACATCTTCAAGCGAAGTGCTTAAATGGGCAGTTACAACATCATAAATTTCGTGGACTAATTTGGCATAAGCCTCAGGACTAAGAGAAGTTAGACCTTTAGTTTGTAAAAAGGCATTAACATAAGTTGTAACTTGTTCGGCTAAAAGTTGGTATTCGGGGGAAACAGGGATAATTTCTTTTTGTTCGGGACTAATAACAATTTCATAATCTTCAAAACAAAATTCATCATAGAAACCCAGAGGATGAATTTCTCCCTCTTGATAGTAAGAGATGCAATTTAAATTAAATAAAATAAGTGAATCAAGGCAAAAACTAGGATAAAGTTTATCTAATTTGGGATGATTCTTATTTTTACTAAAGTCAATATAAATACCATCATAGTCTTGGCTAAGTAAAGGGTAACTAAAAAATTCTGCGTTACCATAATGTTTCATTAAATAATCTAACTTGGCATCGCTGTCTAAAATAAATAAATTAGTTTGATCCTTAAGGGTAACTAGGGAGCAAGGAATGCGAGTCAAATCTTTTATACCTTTATAAATTAATAAATAAGGTTTGTCGGAAATATATTCCAGCCATGGATTACCAATAGGTTGGTATTTTGTAAGCCAGAGACCACCTGAGGCTTTTTTAATATCGGTGCCTCTTTTGACACTCCGAAATAAAGCCCCAGATATGTTGTCAATTCCCACCGTTAAGTAACTTGCCATATTTCCTCCTTTAATTTAATAAAACTTATTCTAACACAGATATTATCTTTTTGCATTAAAAAATTAATTATGTTAATATTAATATTGGTGAGATTATGCATAATTATGAGAAAAAGTACCTTGATTTATTGTTGGCTAAATGTACAAATTTTGAAAATACCAAATCAATATTAATAAATTATCATCGGGAAAATAGATCCTTTATCAAAAAACTAGTTCGAAGACTAAAAAAAGAAGGTATTACCGATATTTATTTAGATGAAGAAGATCCCTTAAAATATCGGGAAATATTACAAAAAAGTCCTAAGGAAATAAAAGAATCTAAGTATTTTGATAAAAGTATTTGGAATGAATATGCTTTAAAAAATGCTAACTTTTTGATGTTAAAAAGTGAATATCCAGGATTGATGGATGACTTAGATTTAAAAAAAGTGGCTTTGGCTACTAAACTTACTTTAGATAGTAGAGAAGGATTTTTTCAAAAACAAAAAAAGAATGAAGTACCTTGGTCTATTGCGGTTCTTCCCAGTAAAACTTGGGCTGAACAAATTTTCCCCAATACACATGGAGCTTATAAAAAGTTATTTAAATTAATTGGTACTCTTTGCTTATTAGATGAAAAAAGACCAGATAAAGCGTGGGATTTATTAATGAAAAGTTCGTATTATATGACTCAAAAACTAAATAAATTAAAGATTAAGTCGCTACATTATACTAATAGTTTAGGGACTAATTTAAAAGTAGGTTTAAGGGAAGAGGCTTTATGGTGTGGTCTTGCTCAAGATACTTTATGCATTGTTAATTTACCAAGTTATGAATATTTTACGTCACCTGATTATCATAAAACCAGTGGGATTGTGTATGGTTCGAAACCTCTTTATTATAATAATCAGAAGATTGATGGATTTTGGTTAAAATTTGTAAAAGGTAAAGTTGTCGATTTTGATGCTAAAGAAGGTAAAAAAGTTTTAGCAAATATTATTAATGCTGAAAAAAATATGGCCTATTTAGGCGAGGTTGCTTTGGTGGATAAAAATACGCCAATTGCTAAAAGTAATGTGAGTTTTGGTACTACTTTGTTAGATGAAAATGCGGCTTGTCATATTGCTTTAGGTGAAGGTTTTCCCGAATGCCTAAAAAAAGGAAATAAACTAAATGATAAGGAATTACTAAGTAAAGGTATAAATATTGCTAAAAACCATGTGGATATGATGATTGGAACAAATGATTTAAATATTGAAGCTGAAACTTTTGATGGTAAGACAATTACCATATTTGTTGACGGTAAATTTGACATATAATGGAAATATTTATGTAAATTTATTGCTATTTAATGGGAAATCGGCTATAATAAATTATAGTTATAAAGGAGGATTCTATAAATGAAAGAAGCGACAGGAGAATTAAATATGACAGTTGTAACTGTTGTGGCTATTGCTGCAGTTGGAGCATTCTTTTATGCATTTGTATGGCCAAGTATTCAAGCTAGTATTAAGAAAAATACTTGTGAAGCACAATGTCCTAATAATGACACTGAATGTATTGATACTTGTATGGCCACAGATGAATCAAATAATTAAGGACTAAATGAAAGAGGCTACAGGAGAATTAAATAGCACGGTTATTGTAATTATATCTGTAGGGGTCCTAGCGACCTTTTTTTTCAGTTATTTGTGGCCCATGATCCACAATAACTTTAAAAAGCAAGCTGATTGTAATCGAGCAACTTGTGATTGTAGTGCTGAAGTACGAGATGAAAATGAAGGATATTGCTCTTGTACGGCCAGCGAAGTTGAAGGAACATTCCGTTGTGTTTATAAAGGATAGTGATTAAATGAAAGAGTCAATTGGTGCCGTTAGCATCTTCCAAATAGTTATTTTATTTATACTATTATTTACAGCCATTATGTGTTTAACAATTAATAACGCCAATGCTTTTGGTATTAAAGATAAAATAACCAATATTATTGAAACCAGTGAAGGTGATTTTCTTGATGGTGAAAATCTTAATGATGAAATAGTTAGTTCGATTGAAAATAGTGCTTACCGAACCACAGGACATTGTGAAGATGGATACACTGGGTTTCAAAGAGATGGTAGTAGAGTTACAAATGATGGACCGGCGGCCATATGTATTAAATGTGTTCATGTATCTTCAGAAGTAGAAAATCATTTAAAAAGTTTGCTTGGTGGTAATCTAGCTCCTCAAGGAAATGTTAATAGTTTTTACTATCAAGTAGTAGTTTTTTATCAACTAGATTTGCCAGTTATTAAACAAATATATGATTTTAAAACTAAAGGAGAAACTAGACTTCTTTACAACGATATCGCGGGGTTATGTAGCTAATGAGAGAGACAATAGGAACAACCTGGACATTTCAATTAATTATTATCTTTATTTTAATTTTTGCTTGTTTTTTATCTTTAGTAATAAGCTATTCCCGAGCTTATGCGATTAAAAATGAAGCTTTATCAGTAATTGAAAAATATGAAGGTGTAAGTACAGAATCGGGCCAAATATTAAATAATTATTTATCAGCAACTGGTTATAAGGATAAAGGAAAATGTCCAAATGAATGGTGGGGAGCTATCGACTTTAATGGGACTTTTGAACAAAGTAATTCAAGTAATGAATATTATTATTGTTTTCAAGAAAAAAGTACTTCGAATGGATTAGTTCTTTATAATATCCGCTTCTTTTATAAATTTAATTTACCAGTTTTAGGCGATTTAACTAATTTTAAAATAGATGGTCAAACTAGTGCCTTTGTAGGAAGTAATAATCGAATAACAAGTTAGGAGAATAAAAATGAATGGAATAAATGTGATAATTTCGAATAAATATCAAACCCTATTAACTAATTTAGATATTGATGTAATAAAACATATTACGGGAGTTTTTAGTGTTGATGAGTTGATGGAACAATTTACTAATTTTTACTTTAATAAAATGATAATTGATATAACAGCGATTAAAAATTATGAAAATATTAATGTTATTCAAAGTTTATCAGTTAATTTTGATGCATCAAAAATTATTTTATTGTTAGATGATTCAGAAAAAGTTAATTCGCCTTTATATTTATCACAACTTGTTTCCATGGGAATTTATAATTTTACGAGAAATATAGATTCTGTTAAATTTTTAATTGATAATCCTAATACCTATAAAGATGTGGCTAGTTATCACCAATTAAATGGAGTATCAGAAAAACCAATCTTTAACGAAGAAGTTTATGATAATAATCGTGGTTTTATTGGTCAAAGAGTTATAGGGTTTCGTAATTTAACCGAAGGGGCAGGTTCTACGACTTTAGTTTATTTATTGAAACAACATTTATCCAAAAATTATAAAGTAAAAGCAGTAGAAGTAGATGGCCAAGATTTTGCATTATTTGGTGATAAAAGTCTAGATTCTATTAGTTCTTCGCAATTAAGTGAATATATTAGTGAACATAGTGATTGTGAAGTTATTTTAGTTGATTTAAATAGTGAAGATAATGCCGGTGTAGGTGAAGTTATTTATTTAATTGAACCAGGTTTAACTAAATTAAATAAAATGATTCGTAAAGATCAAAATGTTTTTGATAAATTAAATGGTAAAAAGATTGTTTTAAATCGCAGTGCTTTAGATTCCAAAGATATTGAAGATTTTGAAAAAGAAAGTGGAAGTAAAGTATTCTTTAATATCCCTAATGTAGATGATAAAGTAACGGATCATGAAGTTTTAAATAATTTTTTAAGAGCTTTAGGATTCAGTAGAACTGGTGATGAAACTAAGGGATTATTTAGTGTTTTTAAATAAAGGGAGGATTTATGAGTTTTGTAGAACCTTTATTAGGAGATATCAATTTTTGTTATAAGACGGCTTCAATTTGGTATACAATAGGGTTAATATTTTTTGTTTTAAAAATTGTTGTACCTTTAATAATTATTATCATTGGGATTGTTAATTTTGCTCAAGCAGTTATGAGTAGTGATGATAAAATTATTAGTAAAAAAGGAGCAAGTTTATTAAAAAAATTAGTTATTGGGATAGTTATTTTCTTTATTCCAACTATAGTTAGTGCGATTTTTAATATGTTCTCAATGTTTGTGGATTTTAGTGCTGACTTTAAAATATGTTTTAATTGTTTAACGAACCCTTATAATGATTGTGATACTAGTTATAATGGTGGTATTATTCCAATGCCACCTAATGAAAGTTACGATAATGATGCAACTAAACCTGATATTGATTGGGATAATGTTAAAGATCCTTCCAAGGTTCCAGATGCTAATAATGGCGAGTTAAATATTGATGTTGATAACGATGGCTATCCAGATTTAAATATTGATACCAATAATGATGGTATCTGTGATGTTAACTGTGATAATAATAAAGATAATTTATGTGATTATAATTGTATTTATAACCAAAATAAAGTTAATAAAGTTGTAAATATAGATTTGGATAACGATGGCGTTTGTGATGTTAACTGTGATACCAATAATGATAATAAACCTGATCAAAATATTGACTTTGATGGAAACAGAAATAAAGCTTTTAACGTATTACAAAGTGACGGAACAATAAAAAATGCTCTAAATCAAGATTTAGATGGTAATGGCATTTGTGATGTCAACTGTGATTCGGATAATGATAATTGGCCGGATACTAATATTGATTTAGATGGTGATGGAGTAGTGGATCTTAATAAAGATCTTAATAATGATAAGTACCCGGATTTAAATATTGACATTAATGCCAGTGGTAGTTGTGATATTAACTGTGATACCAATAATGATGGTATTTGTGATCATTCATGTTTGGCGGCAAACTCGGGAAATTAGCAAAATTTTTACTTGTGTAAATAACAATTTATCAGTTGACATAATATGCCAATTAAGATAAAATAATATTAAGTGAAGGAGAGATGTATTAATGGACGTAATACCTGGTACTGAACAAGCCGGATTTTGTCAAGAAACGGCCGTATTATGGCAATTTGTTGGAATCGCTTTGTTAGTAATTAAGATTGTAATACCTATTGTTTTGATTATTTTAGGAATGGTCGATTTAGGAAAGGCAGTTGTATCAAGTGAAGATAAAGCTGTTAGTAAATCAGCAACTAAATTATTATGGAGAGTTATTTCCGCGGTAATTATTTTCTTCGTTCCAACTATTGTTAGTGCTATATTTGCTTTAATTGGTAGTTTCAATGAAGAAGTTAGAGCTGATTATGATATTTGCCGTGAATGTATCGAACATCCAAATAAAGATGCAAATATTGATAAATCATGTAAATCTTATATTAGCAAATAAAAAGTATCAAGCGATACTTTTTTCTTTGACTAAATTATATGCAACTTCATTAATAGGTCCAGCTCCGATAGTAATAACAATATCTTGAGGTTGAATGTTTTCTTTTAAATATTCTTCGATTTTTGCAAAACTATCAATATATAGAACATGAGGATTTTTTTCTTTAATTAAGTTAACCAAATCTTCTTCATGGACATTATAAATGTTTGTTTCCCGAGCGGGATAAATACTAGCAATAATAATATGGTCAAAATTAGCGAGTATTTCAGCAAATTCACTTAAATGTTCCTTGGTTCTAGAAAATGTATGAGCTTGAAATATTGCCCAGGATTCATGGTGTTTAACGGTTTGAACAGACTCTAAAGTTGAGGCAATTTCAGTTGGATGATGGGCGTAATCATCATAGATTAAGGCATCATTATATTTGCCAAGAAATTGAAACCGGCGATCAACGCCTTGATAACTTTCAATTCCTTCTTTAATTATATCTTTATTAATACCATAATAATTACATAGAGCAACTGCTGATATAGCATTATAAATATTATGTTTACCATTGATTTTTAAATTAAGATGTAAAAATAAATTATCATGGTCTAAAACATCAAAACTATAGAAACCTTGATTATTTTTAGTAATATTTTGGGCGGTAAAATCAGCCTTTTCTTTAAGAGCATAAGTTATTATTTTACTTGAGGTATTTTTTAGTATATCTTGAACATTTTTATCATCGATATTAACAACAGCTACACCATCAGAGGGTAATAGATTTAGGTATTTAGTAAAAGATTTTTTGATATTTTCAATATTTTTAAAATAATCTAGGTGATCATCATCAATATTTAAAATAACTTCACTGGTAGGGTAAAAATGCAAGAAACTATCAACGTATTCACAGGCTTCCATGATTAAGTAATCATTATCACCAATGTAATAATTACCGTTTATAGAAGGCAAAAAGGCGCCAATCTGGATGGTAGGATTTTTCCCCGCGTGTAAAAATACCGTACTAATTAAACCGGTCGTGGTACTTTTGCCGTGAGTTCCGGAAATACATAGACGGTGGTCATATTGTTTAGAAATTAAGCCTAGAAATTGGGCTCTTTCATAACATTCTTTATTTAAGTTTAAAGCAGCTTGCTTTTCTAAATCATCATCAGGAATAGCCGCGGTATAAACAATAATATCAGCCTTTTCGACTAACTCTGGGTGATGACCAATTATAACATTGGCCCCATGTTCTCTTAATTTTGTCGTAATTGAGGTTTCTTTAATATCACTACCACTTATCTCATAATCATTTGCGAGTAACATTTCGGCAATCCCACTCATACTGATACCCCCGATGCCAATAAAGTGCACTTTTTTCTTTGCCATTTTGCAATCACCTCGTTTAAAATATTATAAAACAAAAACTTTTTAGAGTACAATAATTATATTAATTTTTAGTGTCAGAAATTCGTCAAATTTAATATAATATTAATAAAAGGACAAATTTTGGTAAAATTTAGGTATTTTACCCCCAAAAAGTGAAAAAAATCTTGAGTTATTCCGAATATTATAATAAAATATAGGGTAAACGAATGAAGAGTGAAGAGGTAGATATTATGTGGACGAAAATAAATAAATTAATATATACAATTTTAATAACGTTTTTATTGTTACCAATGCAAGTTTTGGCCGCGAAGGAACTTGTTTTAAGTGTCGATAAAAATAATTTACAAGCTGGCGATGAAATTGTTGTAAAGGCTAAGGCTTCTGAAGAATTAGAAACTTATGCAATTTTGGCAACATTAAAATATGATCAAAATGTTTTCCAAGTTATTGATGAAACAAACTTTAGTTTAAAAGAAAGTGCTAATATAACTTATAATAATGTTAATAATAAGTTCGGAATTATAAATAAGACCGGTAACATTGCTTCAGACGGTGAACTTTTTAGCTTGCGTTTAAGAGTAAAAGATAATGCTAATGTTGGAGATACTAATATTGCATTAACCAATATTTCTTCATCTGATGGTCATAGCAAAATGAGTATTCCTTCAACTTCGGTAAAGGTATTAGTAACTAAAAATGTTACCAATTGGGAAAATTTACCAAGTTATTCGGAAAATGATATCAGTGAAGATGCTGAAAATATAATTTCTGTTTTCACTACAACTCCCGTGATAATTACTTTAGGGGTTCTATCCGTTCTAATTTTAATTGGTCTTATCTATGCCGTTGCTAGAAAGAAGAATAAAAAAGTTATAATTAGTATAGTAGCAATAGAGGCGGTTGTCCTTACTTTCGCAGGCGTTTTGTTATATCTAAATAATAGTAAAAAAGATGTTAATAATGATGGTGTTAGAGATTATAATGATGCCGAAGAAATTATTAAATATTTAATTGATATTAAAGGAACTGAGGCTACTGATATTCCTACGGATTCTAGTGATACTGAAGAAGAAAAAACACCAACTAGTAATAAAGGTCAAAGTAATAAGGATAAAAATAATAGCAGTAGTTCTAATAATAACAATAATAGTGGCAACAACAATAGCCAAGAAGGCAATAATTCTCCTCAACCAGATGGGGATTATGATACGAATAATGATGGTAAAGTTGACATTGAAGATGCTGGTCATGTGGCTGAAGAAACAACTAAGAATACGACCGTAAAACTTCATGAATATACAGAAAATCAAGATTATTTTCTTTCTAAAGGAGAAGTTACGTTAGCATTTAAAGCGGAAATTGATCCCGCGGGCATAAATATGTTAAAAGTAAAAATTGGGGATGAATACTACCATGTAACTTATGATTCCGGAGTTTATTTTGTAAATGTTAGTACCCCTGAAGTGGCCGGTGAATTTGACTTTGTTATTACCGAAGTTGTTTTAGATAATGGTAAAACCGTTAATAGTAATCTTAAAATAACCAAAGAAATTTTAAAAGATGTACCGGTTGTTGATATGTTTAATTTGGATGATGACTCTAAGTCTTTAAGTTTTAATTTAGATGACCCAGAAGCTGCCTTTATTAAAGGAGTAGCAACTATTTACGCGGGAGAAGAGGAAATAGCTAGTACTGAGGTAAAAAGTACGACCGAATTTAAAGATTTACCTTTAGAAGTAGAAAAAGACTATACTTTAAAAATTATTGGTAGTTATGATCTTGATGGTGATAAAGAAGATAGTACTAATGCGCATCTTGATGAGTTAATGTTCGTTCATAATTTTAGAACTGGTGGTAACTATAACTTTGTTTTAAATAATTTAGCTATTACCGATGGTATTCAACCTAATGAAAAACCAGTTATTTCGTTTTCAAGTTCCAATGTCAGGAAAGCTGATATTATTAATGCGGTCATTACTAATGATGATGTAAAAACAACCTATGCTGTTTCCAAAACGACGGATGATAATTATGAAATTATTTTAGCTCATGCTGATACAACACCAGGTACGCATATTGTATCTTTAGATAATGTGGGCTTAGATTCTTTAAAAACTTTTGAAAATAAAAAAGATTATGATGTTCATGAATTAAAATATGTTGTTTTAAAACAAGCACCTAAAGCGGAAAATATTATACTTATTGATCATCGTGATACCCAAAGTATTGAAGCTACATTTAAATTAGTTGATCCCTTTAAAGCAGCGAGTAAATTAATGGTATCTTTAGTAGACTCATCAAATACTGTAGCTTCCCAAAAAGAATATACGAAGGAAGAACTTGATGCTCTAAATAGTGATACCTTTGATATTTCTTTAGCGTATGATAATAAAACTGATGGGGTATATAAAGTTATTGTTTATGCCGACTATACTTTAGCTGATAAATATATTTATACGAATGTTAATATTGGTGAAGAAGATATTTTAAGTCCTAAAGATATTCAAATTCGAGATATATATTTAATTAATAGTTCTAATGCGCGCGTTGATAGTCCTTATATTACTAAGGGGGATACATCAATTGCTATCGCCATGGAAGTAGTTATTGGTGAAGGTGTAACCAGTTATCGTGCTTATAGTGGTATATCATATGTTACTATTAATGGTCTAAATTGTCCTATTTATACTTTAAAATCACCTAAGGATAATAATGGGGCTTACTTAATTAAAATATTAGTAATGATGCCAAAAGAAGCCGGAGTTTATAAATTAAAAACTAATCGGTTACAATTATCTAATAATGGTTATTATCATATTTATAGTGATTATTTTAGTTTTGCTGAGAAAACTTTAACTATTGAAGTTTTAAAAGATAAACCAAAGGTTAATAATTTAAAAGTAGTGGAAGAAGATTATGACAATGGTAAAGTTACTTTTGATTTTGATGTTGTCGTAGATGATAAGGCAAAAGAAGGTGATAATAGTCTTACTTCAGGTACTCTTACTCTAGATGGTAGGGAAGGAACTCCTAGTAGCATTAATACTTCAGGAACTAACCAAGTTACTTTTGAAAATGTTAAGAAAGGTGAACCTTTAGATTTAGTCTTTAATGCTACATTCGATTTAGATAGTAATACCCTTGATGCTGATAAAAATGAATATAGTGAAGATATATTCCACGAAAAATATACTTTATATAATCCAGAGTCTTATCAAGATGCAGAAGTTACTGCTGGCACAACAAATAAAGCATATTATGAAAAGAATGAAGAAATTACGCTTAATTTTGATATTACTGGTGGTTATAAAGAATTAGGTATGACACCTAAAAAAGTAGTTATTAATAATCTAGAATATGATTTAGTTAAAACAGATACGGGTTATAAAACAACTATTGGCGGTTATTATAGTGCTGGTCAAAAAGATATAACCCTAACGGATATTATCTTTGATTATGGTCAAAAAGTTACTTTAAAAGATGGTTATGTTTTTAAAACCGAAATATTAAAAGATGAAATTAAACTTAATAACTTAGAATACACTTTAGAAGAAACTCAAATTAAAATTAACTTTAGTGAAGATGACCCCGATAAATCATTGGTTAAAGCTATAATTGATATTATGGATGAAGCTGGTAATCCGTTATATAGTAGTGATTATGCGTCCGAAGTTGTTTTAACAAGAGACCCTAGTATAATTCGTTACTTTGTAAAAGTTACTGGTGATTATGACCGAGATATTAGTAGGAAAGCTGAAAGCGCTAACTATTATAGTGATGTAACTTTACTCGATGAAATTATCTCTTTAGATCAAAATAATATTGAATTAAAAGATATTATAGATATAAGTCTTTATAAACAAAATAAAGTTGATCTTTATGATGAAATTATTCGGGTTGATGAAATTTCTTATGATGAATTAAGTAATCATCTTGGGGATTATTTTGTTGAAGTTGTAATGGAAAATCTTCCTAGCATTCGTGCCCGGATTAAAGAAACATTTGAAAGAGATAATTATTTATATTTAGTTTTAAATTTAGCTTATGTTACAAAATCAGGTAAAGTTAGATCTAATGAATTAACGATTCCTTTTGGTGAAATTCAAGAAAATGGGATGGCGAAAAATGAATTTCATCCGGAAATTGCAATAGATAAATTAATTAATGATTTAAAGAATAATAAAGATATTACTTTAAATCAAAACTATGATTTTTCAAATATTAACATTGAAGGAGTAGCTTATATTGATAAGTATCAAGGTACATTAGATGGTAATGGTTTTACTATCAAAAATCTTGATAAACCATTATTTGATACTTTAACTGGTAAAGTTACGAATTTAAAAATTAAAGATGTAACCTTTGGTAGTACTGGGCACGGAGCTTTAGCAAATAAATCCAATGGTGCTGAGGTAACAAAGGTATTAGTTGATACCGTAACTAGAACTGCAACGGGAGATGGCTTAAATGGCGGTTTAATTGGGGAAGCTATTAATACTAAAGTTGAAGCCTGCCGTGTTACAAGTGCCCTTATTAATGCCGGTTATTATGAACAACAAAATGGTCTATTAATTGGCAAGACTGAGGGATCTACAATTAATAATTCCTATGCTGAAGGAAAAATTCAAGGTGGTTATAACTATACTAGTGGCTTTGTTGGCAACTGTCGTTCAACCAATGTTACGAATAGTTTTGTTAAAGTTACCACAAGTGGACAATCTGGTCCTGTTGCTGCCTTTGCCGATGCTTATAATGATAAAAACTCTACATACGAAAATAATATAAGTATTGCAATAGGTACTAATACATACATGATTAGTAGTGAAAAAACTAAAAAGAATAATTATTTCTATCTTGAAAATAATGAGGCTAGTGCAGTTGATGGTGTTACCGTCATCACTAAAGATGAAATAAATGATGAATTATTCTTGAGTAGAGCTCAATTTGATCCAAAAATATGGCATATTAAAGATGTAACAATTGATAATTTACCAATCTTTAATAGTGAAATAAAGTCCGTTTTAAATGATACTTCAAGTGAAGATTACGATAGTGCTAATGAAACATTGTATCATAATTTAACTAAGTTAATGCCTTTTTACGATAGTAATAAAATAATTACGGTTGCTAAAACGGTAACGGATTCTAATTTAACTACTAAGACAATTAAACATATTATTCCGTTTGATCAAAATGGTAACTTAGTAACTTATTTAACTATTGAAGATAAGGCTAAGATAAAGCGGTTAAGAGTTGTATTTACTGATAATACTAAAGTTGATTATACTGTTAAGTATGATAAAACTTATGATATGGTAGCAACTTATCGAATTCAAGGTTTAAATATTGATTATAATTATCAAAATTATATAATTGATACTAATTCCCAAATAGTAGGTAATTTAACTAAGTATTTAGAGAGTCTTGATTATGCAACAAACTTAGATATTTTAACGACCAACAAAGACCACAGAATTTATCAAGAATTCTATAATGAGGTAACTCGTAAAGAATTAAGAGAATTTGTCTTAAAATATTTAGCTAACAGTGGATATACAAATACTGATAATGATAGTACAATTAATGATTATTTGGAAAAGGAAATTAAGAAAAATAAATCTTTAGAAAAAGCACTATATACTTATAATTATTTTAGAAGATTCTATGATGTTAATGTTGGTAACATGAAACTATACGACTTTATGATGTTTAACATGACGGCGTTTAATGAAGAATTAACGCCAATTAAAGTAGCTAATTTATACTTTGGGGACAATAGTGGGGCTAATTTTAGTACTGCCGCTACAAGTTCTAAATATGATGCAATTTTAGCACCATATACTAAAATAGATAATTTAGCAAATTTCCTTGAATATGTTGTAACAACATTTAGTAATGAAACTAATATGGCTAAATGGGTTAAGGAACAATTTAAAGGTATTTTGGTGGAAATTCCCGTTAAAAATCAACTAGATATTCAATATACCTTATGGGATCATTTCAAGAATCGTGATAAAAACTATCAAACAGGTGTGTATGGTCATTGGTCTTATGAATTTATTTTACCAATTCTAACCTTACCAGAAAATGCGGCTTATATTATTTCTTGCCCAGTAGAATTTATTATTGGGGCCCAACGAACTTATATGAGTGACCCAACTAATCCACAACAAGTGGCTGATTTTGAGGTGAAATTAGAAAGTTATACATCAAGATTAACAAATTATTTCAATACCGCTTATGGTATTTTACAAGATAAAAGTTTATTTAATAACATGCATTTATTTATTATTGATAAAAGAAATACGAAAAATCTTGATGGAACAGGAATGTATAATACCCCAAATTCAACAACGGAACCATTCCATAAAAACTTCAATGATTTAGTTAATCTTTGGCCAGCAGCAGCCGGTAATAATGCCGCAGCCTGGGGTTATTATATTGAAATGCAAGTTGCTGGGGTATTAGATAGTACTTTAGCAACTGATGGAACTTTAGATCAAGGACATGTTACTTATAAAACGCTTACGCATGAATCAGCCCATAACTTAGATGACCGCTTATTCTTTAAAAATAATGGCCAAAGAGGTGGGGGAGAAGATTATGCTGATGCCTTCTTAATGCAAGCCTTTGAAAAATATGGAATTGTTATGAACTTATCAATTAATTTTGATTTAGATAAATTAAAAGAAAAGGGTCAAGCGGTAGGGACTAACTTAACACCTGAACGAATTGATAGTGAAACTAAAATTAATGATTTCTATAAAAAAGTTTTTGAAACTATTTATACCGCGGATTACTTAGAAGCTCAAGCTTTCTTGCAATTGACTCCAGAAGAACAACAAAAACTGGCTATTCAAATTTCTTATCCAAACGCAGATTTAATGGTTAAATTTGTTGATGCTAATGGTAAAGAATATAACGAATATTTAGGTGAAGATGGTGAGATGCATCCAGTTGAAAGCAAGGCTTATAAAGATGATCCGTATGCGCAAAATGCTGCCTATACTCCAACAAAATATACTAAAATGACTCAAATTACCGATTTTGATTATGGAAGTCTAAAAACAATTGATGATTTAATTGATAATAAAATAATGTTATATCCTGGTAAAAATGGCGTATCGACTCTTGGACCAGGAAGTTATGGTGGCGAAGGTTATAATGTTACCCACTGGTATCAACCACACAATGACTATGGCTTCCCAGATTCTTATTCATCTAAATGGATTAGTTATGAAATGTTAGGTTATGCCGGATATACGAAAGGCTTTATTGAATATGCAAGTAATACTAATACAACGAAGAGAAAGTTTTATAGTAATCCAGCAGTTGCCATAAATAAAGACAATGGTCGTCTAGCCTTAACTGAAGTAAACTTTAAAAGTGATGCTTCGGCATTAAAGACGATAACTGGTGGTAAGTATGAAGACTTTGATGAATACAAGAAAATGCGTTTTAATGAAATTAAAAGTAAACTTAATAATTTAAATTCTATTGTTAATGCCAAAGACTATGTCCAAAAATTCTATGAAGCGTTAAAGAAAGATGCTGCAGATGAAAAAACAGCTATTAGTTTAGCAAATAGTATTGATGTTCGTTTCCAATTATATGATACTTTGAAAAATTATACTAGGGATTTTAGAGACGATGTCTATATGAACTCTTGGCAACAAGATGCTAGCAATTTAAATGTCACCAAATAAAAAGGAACTTTGTGATTAGTTCCTTTTTCGTTTGCTTATTTATCGGTTGAACCAAAGCCACCATTACGGATGCCTTCTGCATGGTCATCATCAGTTAGTAAATATTTCATAAATATTACTTGCCCAATGACATCGCCTTTTTTGACCTCAACATCATGGTCTGAACAATTAAAGTATTGAAAATAGAAATGCCCATCATTAGTTTCATTTCCATAATAGTCAGCATCAATAATTCCAATACTATTAGCCATTAAAAAACCTTTTTTAGGGCCACTACTACGATTACATAAAATAAAAAATTCATCATCTTCGCAGTACGCTTTTAAGCCGGTCGGAATTAAAGTTGGTTTAATTCCAGGATAATATTTAGGAATAATAATATCTTCGGCAGCTTCAATATCATAAGCAGCTGATTTTTTAGTTTTTCGAACTGGTAAATTAATTTTCTTATCTTCCCAGCCTTTAGCAATTTCAAAACCTCGCATATACTTCACATCCTTATGTTTCTATCATAGCATAATGTTATTTAAAATTCATCTATAAATCGTATAATAAAGTTATTCTTTTACCCTTGATTTCAATGAAACCTTCTTCTTTTAAATATTTCATTTCCCTAGCCATCGCGGATCTATCAATAACTAGATAAGCGGCAAGATCTGTAAAATTAAAGGGTAGATAAACATACTTTGAACCATGTTTTTTGGCCATAATTCGAAAATATTCTAGTAATTTATTGCGAATACTTTTTTTCGTTAAAATTTCTAATCTTTCATTTTTTTCTTGTAATTTTTCATTAATAATTAGTAAAATATTTTTTAAAAATTGAATATAATAACTTTTATCTAAAGAAGAATCTAAGATTTCTTCAAAGTCAAAGAAAATTATTTTACTATCATCCCGAACCATAATACTTTCATCATTACTTTGAATCGGTGTAAACATATTGCCAAAAACTTCATCTTCAACATATTCTTCTACTAAAGTTCTATTACCATCATAATCAATTTTAATTATCTCAATTAAACCGGATAAAATGACACCAATAGTATTATCATTTTTAATAGAAATTTCTTCATTTTTCTTGTAATAATAAGTGTTTGCTTCCAAAGTTTTCAAAAGTTTACACTTATTATTTTCCGATATATTAGCGAAAATATTTTGCACTTGACATCACCTTACATCAATTTTAACACTTTTTCTAAAATGTTGCAAATGCAACAATGCATTTAATAAATATATGCTATACTGAATTTGTAATAGGGAGAGGTAAGAGTAATGAAAATAATTAAACGTGATGGGCATGTTGTCGATTATAGCCCTGAAAAAATCGAAAATGCAATAATGAAGGCTAATGCTGAGGTCGAAGAAGAAGAACAAGCATCTAGCACTCAAATTAAAAATATTATAAAGTACATTGAAAAATTAGGCAAGAAGAGAATGTTAGTTGAAGATATTCAAGACATTATTGAAATGAAATTAATGGCAATTGGAAAATATGCTTTAGCTAAAAAATATATTACTTATCGTTATACGAGAGAATTAATTCGTAAAGCTAATACAACTGATTTAGCTATTAAAGAATTAATTGATGGGGAAAATGAATATTGGAATACCGAAAATTCTAATAAAAATCCAAAAATTGTTACCACCCAAAGAGATTATCTAGCAGGTATAACTAGTACGGATATTACAAGACGGTTCTTACTTACAGAAGATATTGTTAAGGCTCATGATGAGGGAATAATTCATTTCCATGATGCTGATTATTTTGCTCAAAATGCATTACATAATTGTGATTTAATTAACTTAGAGGATATGCTTCAAAATGGAACTAATATTAATGGAGTAATGATTGAAAAACCCCATCGGTTCTTGACGGCAATGACGATTGCAACGCAAATAATTACGGCCGTAACATCTAGTCAATATGGGGGAGCAACTATCACTATGACGCATTTAGCACCTTTTGCTAGAGAAAGTTATAAGCGTTATTTAGCTAAATATAAAGAAAGAAAACTATCTAAGGAACAATGTGAAAAATTTGCAAAAGAAGATTTAGCAAAAGAAATAAAGGATGGTGTTCAAACTTTCCAATATCAAATTAATTCGATGACAACAACTAATGGTCAAGTTCCATTCTTAAGTGTTTGCTTATATTTAGGAGAAACTGAAGAATATAAAGATGAACTTGCGATGATTATTGAAGAAGTTTTAAATCAAAGAATTGAAGGTATGAAAAATGAAAAAGGGGTTTGGATTACGCCGGCCTTCCCTAAACTTCTTTATGTTTTAGAAGAAGATAATATCCATGAAGATAGTAAATATTGGTATCTTACAAAACTTGCAGCTAAGTGTACAGCCAAGAGAATGGTACCAGACTATATTTCTGAAAAAATGATGAAACAATTAAAAATTGATAAAAATGGTAATGGCCAATGTTATCCATGTATGGGATGTCGTAGTTTTTTAACACCTTATGTAGATGAAAACGGTAAACCTAAATATTATGGTCGGTTCAATCAAGGCGTTGTTACTTTAAACTTAGTAGATGTGGCTTTATCAAGTGATAAAGATCAAGAAACTTTCTGGCGTCTTATGGATGAAAGGCTTGAATTATGCCATCGGGCTTTACAAGCAAGACATAAAAGATTAAGTAAAGCAACTTCAGATGTAGCACCTATTCTTTGGCAACATGGAGCTTTAGCAAGATTACCTAAGGGCGCAAGTATTCATGATTTACTTCATAATGGCTATTCAACTATTTCACTAGGTTATGCTGGGTTATATGAATGTACGAAATTTATGACTGGACATTCGCATACTGATAATGGTGAAGGAAAAGAATTTGCTTTAGCCGTTATGCGGAGATTAAACGATGCATGTAAAAAATGGAAAGAAGAAGAAAACATAGATTACAGTGTTTATGGTACCCCAATTGAAGCAACAACTTATAAATTTGCTAAATGCTTAAGAGAAAGATTTGGTGTTGTTAAAGGAATTACGGACCGGGATTATATAACTAACTCATATCATGTTCCCGTTTTTGAAGAAATTGATGCTTTTGAAAAATTAAAACTTGAAAGTGAATTCCAAGCACTTAGTCCCGGTGGCGCCATTTCTTATGTAGAAACACCAAACTTAACTAATAACTTAGATGTGGTAATTGAACTTATTAAATTTATTTATGATAATATTATGTATGCGGAATTAAATACTAAATCAGATTATTGTCAAGTATGTGGTTATGATGGCGAAATATTAATTGATGATGATCTAGAATGGTATTGTCCAAACTGTGGTAACAGAGATCATTCTAAACTAAATGTTGCGCGTAGAACCTGCGGTTATATTGGAACCAATTTCTGGAATAAAGGACGGACTCAAGAAATTAAAGAAAGAGTTCTTCATGTCGATAATAAGGACGCAAGCGAGGCTTAAAAAATGAGATACGCCAAAATTCGGAAGATGGATATATCTAATGGACCAGGCGTTCGTGTTTCCTTATTTGTTCAAGGATGTACTTTTAATTGTAAAAACTGTTTTAATCCGGAAACTCATGATTTTAATGGCGGAAAAGAATTTACGGAAGAAACTTTGGACGAATTATTAAAACTATGTGAAAAAGATTATATTGTCGGTTTATCTCTTCTTGGAGGTGAACCAATGCATCCTAAAAATATTGAAACGACAACGATGATTGCTAAGAAATTTAAAGAAAAATTTCCTGACAAAAACCTTTGGGCTTGGACTGGTTTCTTATTTGATCGAGATTTAAAAGATAAGGAAATATTAAAATATTTAGATTTTTTAGTTGATGGTCAATATGTAGATGAATTACACGACTTTACTTTAAAATGGAGAGGTAGTTCTAACCAAAGAGTTATTGATGTTCCAAAATCTTTAAAAGAAAACAAAATTATCTTATATGAAAACTAATTAGAATAAAAAATCTAATTAGTTTTTTTAATTATTAACTAAGTTATCTTCTTCTTTTAAAATAGACTTAGGTAATGGTTTCCGATAATCAGTTCGATATAATAAATAATCAATATTGGTATCATAAAAATTAGCTAGTTTTATTAATATATCTTCGGTAAGAATAGTTTGACCGGTTTCAAAATAGCTATAATTCCTTTGCGAAATACCAATTTTTTGAGCTAATTCTTTTTGTAATAGATCGTGATCTTCTCTTAATTCTTTTAATCGATTCATTTATTATTCTCCTATGTCTTAATTGTAATATAGACAATTTCTGTCTATTGACTTATAGATAAAATTTATCTATAATTATTTTATAATCAGACAATAGTTGACAATATTTTTAATTTGGAAAGTTTAAAATAATAAATGGAAAGTGGTAACAAATGAATAGAAAGGTAATATTTAGTTTTACTTTATTGGCAGCTTTATTATTAGCCTTCTTTTTAGGTAGATTAAGTACTTTGCCTGTAGCAAGTATTTTTAACAATGAAGGTGTTACTTTAAATAGTGATGGTCTAATTAGCATGATGATTCAAGATGAATCAGGCGAATATGTAAAAACTGATCGTACAGATTGGCCAACAGAAGGATATAACTTTAATAAAACACTAAGTAAGTGTGAAAATGGAAGCCGTCTTTCATGGCGTAATGATAAAGTTGTAGTTAATACAGATACATCAGATAAATGTTATATATATTTTGATTTGGCAAATGGAACCGAACAATTTCCTTATCAAATAGATTCTATTGAAGACTTAGTAAGATTATCTAAAGAAGTAGCTGAAGGAGATACGAAAGCAGGTATGACTTATGTTTTAACTAGAGATTTAGATTTTCAAGATCCTGCTTCTTATGAAGATGCCAATGGAACAACATTTGGTGATATCAATGGAGTTAATAGCACTGAACCCTTAATTAATGAGTTAACGAATGAAGAAGGTACAGGGTTTAAGCCAATAGGATTAAGTAATAATGATGGTTTATATAAACCATTTCAAGGAAATTTTAATGGTGGTAATCATTTAATTAATAATATTTGGATATATAATAAAACATTATTAAATTCTTATTTTGGTTTGTTTAGTTTAGTTGAAAATGGTGAAATAAAAAATTTGAAAATAGATGGAAATATGAAAACTGAAGTAGTATCAGATATTGGTGGAATAACAGGAAAATTAACTAATGGAAAAGTCAATAATTGTGTAAATTATGCTACTTTAGAAAGCACAATAGATAAATATGCAGTTGGAGGTATAGTCGGCTGGTCTAGTGGTAATAAAACAGAAATAACAGGGTGTATAAATAATGGAAATTTAAAAAATAGTAATACAACGGGCGGTATTATTGGAAATGCTTTAGGTGATTTAAAAATAACGGATTCATATAACACTGGACAAATCATTGGTGTATCTCGTGTTGGTGGATTAGTAGGAAGTGCATCATATAATTTAAATATGAATAATTGTAATAATACGGGAATTGTTACTAGAGAAGATGATAATACATACAATGCAGGAATAGGTGGATTAATTGGATACACAGAAAGATTATCTAATGTAATAATAGAAAATAGTTATAATACGGGAAATATAACAGATATAGCAAAAAATCAAAGAGTAGTAACACTTGGTGGTTTAATAGGTCACAATTGGGGTATTACAAAAATTAATAATTGTTATAATACTGGAACAATAACAAAGGATAATTCATACAGATTAGAAAATGTAGATCATGATGTTGGCGGATTAATTGGTTCTGCAGCTAGCAGTCCTTCAGTAGAAATAAAAAATTCTCATAATTCTGGTGATGTATTTAATGGTAATAGGCAAGGCGGCTTAATAGGAATGGATTGGTATTCAAAAAAAATAATAATTAGTAATAGCTATAATACAGGAAATGTTATTTCAGATATTGATGGAGTTGGCAGGGATATTTTAATTGGTGGATTGGTAGGATATCAAATTAGTTCAAATTATGAAGGAAATGTAATTATATTAAATAGTTACAATAAAGGTAATGTTGAAGCTAAAAACGCCAATAAAACTGATAGTTGGAGAATTTATGCAAGCGGTATATTGGGACTTAGTGATTATGCAGGAAATTCGAAAATTATAAATAGTTATAATACAGGCAATATAAAAACTACATCAACCCAAGACAATATAGCTAGTGGAATTACGATTATATATGGGGGCAATATTCAAAATTTATATTTAAATAACAATTATAATATTGGTGAATTAAGTGGTAAACAAACTTATGGAATAGGGTATTTTTATAGTAATACAAATCATACTACATACAATAATTATTATAAATCTGGACATACGGCAAGTAATCTATCAATTGATGCGACACCAATGTCTGAAACGAATATGAAAAATCAATCTTTTGTTACCATATTAAATGGTAATATAATTGATGATACAACTATAAAAGAGGGGAATACTAAAAGAAAATTAACTGATATTGATCCATTACTTGAAGGTTATACCTTAAGTAGATGGGAACTTGGTAGAGATGGCTACCCAACTTTAATAAATGAATAAAGTGTAAAGTGGTTTACACTTTTTCTTTGGCCTATTTTGGCATGTTTTGTCGAAAGTGTTTAAAAAAATTTTTAAATATTTATTATGGAATTAGAAGGTGATAAATATGTTAAAAATTGATACGAAGTATGAGGATGGTGTCCTGTATGTACGCTTAGATGGAAGCCTTAATGCGAAGACTTGTCATAAAATTACAAACTATTTACTTCCTGTATTAAGTAAGCATAATATTAAGCTTTTAGTTTATAATTTTGGTAATTTACTTAATATTGATGTTAAAGGACGAGATGCTATTTTAAATAGTAAATATATTATTAAGCAAAATAAAGGTAAAATGTTAATGTGTCAAGTAAGTGATAACATTTATAGTTTCTTTAAAGGAATGCATATTGCTACTATTGCTAGAGAAAGGGATGCTCGTAAATATGTCAACTCTTAATTTAGAAAATGAAGAATTATTCCAAAGTTATTCGAAGTTAATATGGTATATTGCTAATAACAATTATTATGGTGTTGATAAAAATGATTTATATCAAGTAGGGTGGTTAGCATTACTTGATGCTTATAAAAAATATAGAGCTGAAAAAGGAACTAAGTTTTCGAGTTATGCTTATCCGGCGATTAAAGGAGCAATGTATAAGTTAGCTTGTAGCAAGATGGTAAAGGTAAGTCGGGATCTTATTCATTTAAAAAAAGATATTGAACGGGCCAGCGATATTTTAACGCAACTTAATGGATGGGTTCCATCATTACTTGAAATTGCTCAATTTTTAGGTCATGATGTCGAAGAAATAAAACAAGCGCTGGAATGTGTTGTGCCAATTGTTTCAATGGATGATGAAAAAGAAGAAAGTAGGAATCTTCATGAAAGTATTGCCGCTCCGGATGCTTTTGATATCGATGACCATATTTTACTTACCGAAAGTATTGATGCGACATTAAACCCAATGGAAAAAGAAATTATATATTCTAGATATTATGAAGACTTAACTCAAGCCGAAACGGCGGAAAAACTAGGCATAAATCAAGTTAAAGTTTCAAGATATGAAAAAAGAAGTTTAACAAAACTACACGATTATATTAATTTATAAGGTATAGTTTGTTAAACTTTTTTCATACTAATTTTAGGTGATAAAGTTGAAAAAAGAAGATTATAAAAAGTTGGTGCAAAAAATTTCACCACCGGAGCATCGTTTGAGAAATGCAGTTGTTGCTTTTTTAACGGGTGGTTCTATTGCTTTAATAGGGGAAGTAATTATTACTATTTTAGTAACATCTTTTGGTATTTCTAGAGTTGAGGCTGGAGGATGGCTCGCTTTAATAATTATTTTTGTGGCAACTTTATTGACGGCTTTGGGATTCTTTGATAACTGGGTTAGTAAGTGTAAATGTGGGCTTATTATTCCCACGACGGGCTTTGCTCATTCGGTCGCAAGTAGTGCTTTAGATTACCGAAATGATGGTTTAATCACGGGTCTAGGTTCAAACTTTTTTAAATTGGCAGGTTCAGTTATTTTATATGGGGTTATTAGTTCCTTTATTTTAGTGATTGTGAGAGTGATTTTAGGTGGCTAGTTTTAAATTTAAAAATGTTTATATTAAAAATTATTATTCTTTGGTTGGACCAATTGAAAAGGAAAGTCGACTTAAAGGCTATGATTTAGCTATGGACGATTATTACTTTAAAGAAAAAACTTTTGAAAAATCAGAGGTTAAAATGCAACAAACGGTAATTGATAATTTACTTTTAAGAGAAAAGGCGCAAATTACCGATTTTGACCTTTTAATTGGCGGCGACCTTTCTAATCAAATAAGTGTTACTAACTATAATGCCTTAAATTATAATATTCCTTTTTTAGGAGTATACTCTGCTTGTGCAACATTTTGTGAAACTCTAATTATTGGAGGTAATTTTATTGAAAGCGGAGCTATAAAAAAAGCTATGCTTATTACGAGTAGTCACAATTTAAATGCCGAAAAGCAGTTTCGGTATCCCGTGGAATATGGAGCACCTAAACCTCATACTTCAACCTTTACGACCACAGGAGCAATAAGTACCATTTTAACTAAAGATATCGGCAAAATTAAGGTTGAGGCGGCAACTATTGGAAGAACAATTGAACTAGGAATTAAAGATGCTAATAATTTAGGGGCTGTTATGGTACCCGCGGCAGCATCAACATTGCAAACACATCTAACCGAATTAAAAAGGGATGCATCTTACTATGATTTAATTTTAACTGGGGATTTGGGCTGTATTGGTTCTAGTATTTTAAAAGAATTTTGCGAAAAGACTTATAATTTAAAATTAAAAAATTATTTAGATGCGGGTTGTGAACTATTTTTAAAAAGTCAAGATACTTATGCCGGAGGTAGTGGACCCGCTTGTTTACCTTTAGTTTTATATAATAAAATTTTAAAACAAAAAAAGTATAAAAAAATATTAATTATTGCAACTGGGGCTTTACATAGTGTAGCTATGGTTAATCAAAAAGAAAGCATTCCGGCGGTTGCCCATGCTGTTAGTTTGGAGGTTTTGTAAATGAATTATCTTTGTGCTTTTTTATTTGCTGGTCTAGTTTGTGCCTTAGGCCAAATTATCTTAGATAATACCAAGTTAACGCCCGGACATATTACCAGTTGTTTTACTGTTGCGGGTTCCATTCTTTCCTTTTTAGGTTGTTATGACTATTTTATTTCCAAATTTGGAGCCGGGGCTACGGTCTTAATTTCTAACTTTGGGCATATGCTTTATTCTTCAGCTTATAAAGGTTATTTAGAAGAAGGCGTTTTAGGTATTTTTTCCGGTATGTTTGTTAAATCCTCGATTGCTATCACTGGAGTTATTGTCTTTTCTTTCATTTTTGCTATTATCTTTAAACCAAAAGATTAAATGAAAAACGGAAAAAATTTGATTTTTCCGTTTTCTTATGCTTGATTAACTTCCATAATAACTGGCAAAATGATTGGTTTCCTGCCAGTTAGACTATTAATAAATGGTAGTAATTCTAATATGATCTGATTTTTTAAATCAGTATAGTTATAAGGATATTTATTTAAAAATTCGGTAGTAACTTCGGCAATTTTATGTTCTATTTTACCTATTAGTTCTTGGTTTTCATTTACTAGAACAAAACCCCGAGCCGTAACATTGGGTTTAAGAAGTAAACGTCGTTGTAAAGTATTGATATTTAAAATAGTTATAAGAATACCATCTTGACTCATAAGTTTTCGGTCTTTAATAACATTAGAACCAATATCCCCAACCCGGGAGCCATCAACATAAACATCACCCGCGGTAACTGTGCCACCTCGAGATACCGTACCATTTAGAAGTTCAATAACATCGCCATTAGAGCAGATAAAAATATTTTCTTCGGGAATACCACATAATTTACCAATTTCGGCATGCCTTTTTAACATCCGATATTCTCCATGCATTGGCATAAAATACTTGGGTTTAATTAAGTGAAGCATCCATTTTAATTCTTCTTCTTTGGCATGTCCAGAGGTATGAATATCGCTAAATTCGGTGTTGGTGTAAACTCTAACTCCTTTTAGATAAAGTTTGTTGATAATTCGATTAATACTTTCGGCATTACCAGGGATAGGACTAGATGAAAAAATAACTAAGTCATCATTTAAAAGAGATATTTGTCGGTGTTGGCCATTGGCAATTCTTGATAAGGCGGCCAAAGGTTCCCCTTGCGAACCCGTACATAAAATACATATTTCATTTCTTTTTAAACTTTTAGCTTGAGAAGCATCAATAAAAAGTGAACTATCATTAATTAAATTGTTGTTTAAGGCTAAATCAACACTATTTTCCATACTGCGGCCAAAAACAACAATCTTACGATTATATTTTTTGCAAGTTTCGGCGATATGTTTAACCCGATAGATGTTAGATGCAAAAGTTGCAATAATAACCCGGCCATAATGTTTAGCAATAATATCATTTAAGGTTTCATCAACAGCCGATTCACTTTTCGAATAACCACTTGATAGAGCATTCGTGGAATCACTAAGTAAAAGAGTGACTCCATTATGACCTGCTTCAGCCATTTTATGAATATTAGCCATGGGACCGATTGGTGTTAAGTCAAATTTAAAGTCTCCAGTTTCAAATATTACTCCATTTGGTGTCGTTATTTTAATGGCAAAACTATCCGGGATAGAGTGAGTAGTATTTACAAATTCAACTTTAAAATTCTTAGTATTAACTTCTAAATCAGGAGTAATAACCTCAAAATCATCAAATTTGATATTACGTTCCACTAATTTTTTTTCAATTAAATCTTTAGCAATTTTGGGCGCATAAATTTTGGGAATATGCACTGCTTGAAGTAAAAAAGGAATACCCCCAATATGGTCTTCATGACCGTGAGTTATAAATAGACATTTTATTTTATCTTCATTTTTCTTTAAATAGCTAACATCTTGAATAACATAGTCAACACCCAAAAGACTTTCTTCAGGAAACATTACGCCGGCATCAATAATAATAATTTCTTTATCGTGTTGGACAATATACATATTTTTACCAACTTCACCTAAGCCCCCTAAAGCGATAACTTGGGTCGCAATTGTATTTTCTTTCATTAAAAAGTTCCTTCTTTCTTTGTTTTTTAAAGAATTAAATATCTAAAAAACATTATACACTAAAAAGCCTGGTTTGTCTATTATTTGCTAATTATTTAATATTTTGCTATTATATAGAAGAAGGAAAATAGGTGAAAATATGGGATTTTTTGATAAATTAAAAAAAATAATTAAAACTAAAGAAAAAGACGAAGCCGAAGAAATATCTAAATATGATGAAGGGTTAAAAGAAACTCGGAAAAACTTTGTTAACCAATTAAATATTTTAGGTTTAAAGTTTAAAAAAATTGATGAAGAATATTTTGAAGAATTAGAAAATATTTTAATTATGGCTGATATTGGGGTAAATACGGTTATGGAATTTATGGATCGAATTAGAAAGAGAGTTAAACAAGAAAATATTACGAATCCTCAAGAATTACAAGAAGTTATTGTCGATGAATTATTTATAATATATGTTGATAATGATACAATTACCGATAAAATTAATATTGCGAGTACTGGTCCAACAGTTATTTTAATGGTGGGAGTAAATGGAGTAGGTAAAACTACCACTATTGCTAAATTAGCCCATAAATACCAAAAAGAAGGTAAAAAAGTTATGATGATCGCGGGTGATACTTTTAGAGCGGGAGCTGTTGATCAATTACATGTTTGGGCTGATAGAACCAATTCCTTATTTTATGGTAAAGAAAATAGTGATCCGGCGAGTGTCGTATATGATGGCCTAAAAGAAGCCTTGGATAAAAATGTAGATATAGTCTTTATTGATACGGCCGGAAGACTCCAAAATAAAGTTAATTTAATGCAAGAATTAGAAAAAATAAATAAAGTAATTGGAACAATTATTCCCGGAGCTCCTCATGAAACGTTACTGGTAATTGATGCGGCAACCGGCCAAAATGGCATTATGCAAGCCCAAGCTTTTAAAGAAATTACGAATATTACCGGTTTAGTTTTAACTAAACTTGATGGGACCGCTAAAGGGGGAATAGTTTTAGCTATTAAAGAAGAAGTTAAGTTACCGGTTAAATTTGTGGGATTAGGGGAAAAAATGGAAGATTTAATTCCTTTTGATATTGAAGATTATATTTATGGCTTATTTAAGGATATGATGTAATGGAAGATTTTGTTTATTATAATTATTTGTTAGATATTTATGGTTTTTTATTAACTGAAAAAAATGAAAAAATATTTTCCCTATATTATGGTGAAAACTTAACTATGCAAGAAATTGCAGATATGTTGGGAGTATCTAAAAGTTTTATAGGTTCATCAATTAAAAAAAGTGAAAAAAAACTTCAAGAGTTAGAAAGTAAATTACAAATTCTTTCTAATCAAGAAAAATTACGAAGTATTTTAGAATTAAATGATTTAGAAAAAATAAAATCCAAAATTAAACAAATTATCGAAAAATGATTGAAAAAATCATTTTTTTTATAGAGAAAAAAAGGAAAACAAAATTTGAGGTGTTATATATATAAGTGAAAGGAGGGAATAATGCGGATATTTAATGGCAAATATTTTGGGGTTATTGTTAATGCTTTTTTATTAATATTTTTGCTAGGTGAAAGTTATTTTGTTTTTAAGAATAATGAAAAGATAACAGATGATTATTCACTAGATGCTTTAGTAGCCGAAAATGAGCAAAATGTTGAAGAAGATAATAATACCCAATTTAAAGTAGAAGTTAAAGGCAATGTCCAGAATCCAGGTGTTTTTATTTTTGATGAAGGCGAGATTATTGACGATGCAATAAAGGCCGCGGGTGGTTTTAAAGAGGATGCTTATGAACAAAATCTTAATTTAAGTGCGAGATTAGAGCCTCAAATGGTAATTTATGTCTATTCGAAAAATGAATATAAAAATATAATAGATGCCAAACCATATGAAAATTGTTATGTAGCAAGTTACGATATTTCCAAATGTTTAGAAGCAGGTTATAGTTTAATTATTACGGATGCGACTAAAGAAACAAATTTTAGCAATAGTAGTAGTCCTAAGAATAAATTAGTAAATATTAATACTGCGGATGTATCTACTTTAATGACGCTTTCCGGCATTGGTGAGGTTAAAGCGGGGAGTATTGTTCTTTATCGAAACGAACATGGTAAATTTAAAAATATCGCGGATATTCAAAACGTGAGTGGCATCGGGGAAGCGGTATATGCCAAAATAAAAAATAGTATTACAATTTAACTTATTTAAAAACAAAATATTTATAGACAAGGAGGGAGGAAAATAAGTTGAAAAAATATAGATTAAAAATAATAACTTGTTTTTTAATGATGATTGTATCTTGGTTTACTTTGATGAGCCTAGCTTTAGCAATTAATTTAGATTTTGACTTTTCAGGTTACTACTATGAAAGATTTAGAGATGGAGAAAAGGATTATAATGGAACCTTAAAAAAGTTTGTTATTGAAAATAAAACTGCTTTTTGTATTGAACCTGGAATTGCTGCAAGTAGCACGGGTTATAGCTTAGGAAATATGGATAATACAACTTTGAATGATGACGATGTCAAAAAAGATGTTTTTTTATATGCCTATTATGGTTATAGTTATGGCCATGCAGATAAAAACTATCGAGCCGCAACGCAAGCCTTAATTTGGGAAAGAATTCTGGGAGAAGGAGTAACTATTACTTTTTCAAAACAAGATGGTGGCGTAGATCCGGTGGATATTTCTAACGAAAGGGCAGAAATTTTAAGATTGGCTAAAAGACATGAAGTAACTCCATCTTTTAGCGGTAAAACTTATACCGTAAAGCTAGGATCAAGTAAGACTTTAACAGATGCTAATAATATTTTAGATGAATATGAAATTGTTTCCAAAGGGAATGCAATTGTTAGTAAAAGTAGTGATGGTAACAGTCTAATTGTTACACCAACAACGCAAGAAAAAACGACTATTACTTTTAAAAGAAAGAGTTATTATAGTTATGATTATAAAATATATTATTCGGAAACTAATCAGGATTTAATTGTTGCTGGTGAAGGTTATCCTGTTACCTTTAGTATTGATTTAATTGGCGAAGGGGGAAAAGTTACTGTCGAAAAAGTTGATGGTGAAACTATGGCAAGTGCGCCACAGGGAGAAGCGACTTTAAAAGGTGCGGTCTATGGTGTTTATAAATTAAATGGTGATTTAGTAATGGAATTAACAACTGATAAAACAGGACATGCTACTAGCAAAAATCTTTTAGATTTAGGAGATTATTATTTACAAGAAATAACACCTAGTAAAGGCTATGAATTAGATCCCACGAAATATTATTTTTCGTTTACGAAAGCTGAGGATAAAACAATTACTGTTAAAGAACAAGTTATTGAACGAAAATATAATTTTATTAAACTTTTAGAAAATGGTAAGACGGGATTGCAGACTCCCGAGGTAGGAATAGAATTTGAAATATATAATGCAAATAGTGATTTGGTTGGAACTTATACTACTGACGCTGAAGGGAAGTTTGCAGTCAAATTACCATATGGCAAATATGTTTTAAAACAAAAAACAGTAACTGATGGTTATGAAATGTTAGATGATTATCATTTTGAAGTTAAAGAATCGGGTGAAGAAACCAAAGTTTTCGCTGATGGGACAATAAGCGCCTACGTAAAAATAATTAAAGTTGATGCTGAAACGGGTCAAAAAGTCCCTTTAGCGGGCATTAAATTTAAAATCTTTGATGTCCAAAATAATTGTTATGTTTCGCAAATCTTACATTATCCTAATCCAGAAAAAGTAGATGTTTTTGCCACGAACAAAAATGGTGTTTTGGTAACACCTGAGCCTTTAGAAAGTGGAATTTATCGCTTAGAAGAAGTTGATGCACCAATAACTGGTTATTTATGGAATAAAGAAAAAATCGAGTTTACTATTGATAAAAATACAGATTTTAAAAATTCAAAAGATTATGGCAAAATTTTAGAATTAACTTTTGTCAACTACCCAGTTAAAGGCCAAATAAAAATAACTAAGAAAGCGGAAGATTTAAAGTTAACATCCGAAGGCTATAAAAAGGAAAAACACCTATTACAAGGAGTTAAATTTGGTTTATATGCTAGGGAAAATATTTATGCAGCAACTGGTGAACTAATGTATCGTAAAAATACTAAAATTGGAGAATATATAACTGATGAAGAAGGTGGCATTTTAATAAATGATTTATATTTAGGAAAGTACTATCTTAAAGAGTTAGCAACTTTGGATAAATATATTTTAGATGAGAATGAATATGATGTGGCATTAGATTATAAAGACCAATATACAGCAATTGTAACTAACAGTATAACCCTTACTAATCAAGAAAAAATGGGACAATTGCAATTCTTAAAAGTTGATAGTTTAACTAATGAACCCCTAGAAGGTGTTTTAGTAGAAGTTTATACTGAAGAAGATGAACTGGTTTTTTCAGGTAAAACGGATGCTGAAGGTAAAATTGTTTTAGACTTACCTTTAGGTAATTATTATTTAAAAGAAGTAGAAACCCTTACGGGTTATACTTTAGATTCTCAAATAATTAATTTTAGTATTTCTGATAATGAGGAGATAGTAACTTGTACCTTAAAAAATGATCCCGTTATTGAAGTTACGGTTCCCGATACTTATAAAGAAAATAAAAATTATTATTTTTCTTTAGGTCTTTTTATTCTTCTATTAGGGTATGAATATAAGAAAATTAAATCTTAAATTACTTATTATGGGAAGTATTTTGTTATTGGCAAATTCAAGTGATGTTAGTAATACTTATAGTAATGATAGGAACAATGAAGAGCTTACAATGATAAGTTATAATGTGAAACAAGAAAGTAAGGAACTTAACCCTTTGTTAAAATTGGAAATTCCTAAAATAAAACTTTTGCGAAACGTTTATACTTTAAACTCTTCTTTAAATCAAATTAAGTATAATGTTACAATTTTACCAGAATCATATGTGGCTAGTGATGGTAAAACAAGCCATCTTTTTCTAGCAGCCCATTCGGGTAATGCCAATATTGCTTATTTTCGTAAATTAATTACTTTAAACTTAGCGGATGAGGCTTATATTAAATATAATGACCAAAAATATAAATATCGGGTAATAGATATAAAGCAAATACCTAAGGAAAATATAGTTCAAATTAAGTCTATTTCTAATAAACACTTAATGACATTGATCACTTGTATTGGTAAGGAAGAAAGGCTAATAGTTACTTTAGAAATGGAATGTATAAAAACAGAAGACTTAACATAAAAATTAATAGGTGTTAGATAATGAAAAGATTTATTAGTTTGGTATTATTGTTTGGATTGTTTATGGGGGTTGTTTCTGCAGAAGAGGACTTTGCACCGACAGCTAAAAGTGCTATTTTGATGGATGCGGCTACTGGTAAAGTTTTGTATGAGAAAAATGCCGATGAAAAGTTGCCTCCAGCGTCGATGACAAAGTTAGCTAGTATGTTAATAATAATGGAATATATTGATAGTGGAAAATTAAAATTAGATGATCAAGTTACGATTAGTGAAGAAGCTGCTAATATGGGTGGTTCCCAAGTATTTTTAGAAGCAGGGGAAGTATATACGGTTGAACAACTACTTAAAGGCATCGCTATTGCCAGTGGTAATGATGCGGTGGTGGCAATGAGTGAAAAAATTGCTGGTAGTCAAGCGGCCTTTGTAGATATAGTTAACAAAAGACTTCAGGAAATAGGGGCAACAAATACGGTCTTCTTAAATGCCCATGGCTTAGATACTGAAGGCCATGTATCAACAGCTAGAGACATGGCAACAATTGCTTTTAATTTATTAAAACATCCGAAAATTCTAGAATTTACGAGTATTTATGAAGAATACTTAGATAAATATGATGGTACTAAAACGTGGCTTGTTAATACCAATAAATTGGTCCGATTCTATGCCGGAGTAGATGGATTAAAAACCGGTTTTACAACTAATGCGGGATATTGCTTAACTGCAACAGCTAAGAAAAATGATTTACGTCTAATAAGTGTTGTTATGGGTGAAGATACAACGGAACATAGAAGTAGTGACACAGTGAGGCTTTTAGACTATGGTTTTAATACTTTTAAATTAAATACAATTAAGTCTAATACGGAGGTTTTAGGCCAAATTCGTATATTTGGTGGCAAAAAAGATTTAGCTAACTTAGTCTTAGTTGAAAATGCTACGGAATTATTAAAAATAAGTGAGGAAAATAAAGAATATACTTTTAATATAAAGGTATCTAAAATAAAGGCTCCTGTTAAAAAAGGCGATGTTGTAGGTCAAGCCGAAATAATTGATAACGAAGGTAATATTGTTGATGAAGTTGACGTAACAGTTGACCAAGATATAAATAAAGCTAATTTATGGGATTATCTTTTCAAAAATTTTAAGACCTTAGCATCTGGTAAAACCTTAATTAAAAATAATTAAAAAAATGGCAAGATTTTTAGCAATCTTGTCATTCTCCTTTTAATTCTAAATAAATATCTCTTAGTTCCATAGCTCGTTCAAAATCTAGAGCTCTAGCTGCTTCTTTCATTTCTTCTTCAACTTGAATAAGTAATTGTTTTTTATCTCGTTTACTCATTTTTTCTTCTTGTTTTATTTCGACATTATTAGATACGACTTCTTTGATTTCTTTAGTAATTGTCTTAGGGGTAATACCATGTTTTTTATTATATTCATCTTGAATTTGGCGGCGTCTATTAGTTTCGTCTATAGCCTCTTTCATACTATCACTTACTTCATCAGCATACATGATAACATGGCCTTGGGCGTTTCTCGCACATCGACCAATCGTTTGAATAAGACTTCTGGTACTTCTTAAGAACCCTTGTTTATCAGCATCAAGAATACAAATTAGACTTACTTCGGGAATATCTAGACCTTCTCGAAGCAAGTTAATACCAACTATGCAATCATAGACTCCCAAGCGAAGATCGTGAATTATTTTAAGTCGTTCAAGAGTTTTAACCTCACTATGTAAATAAGCAACTTTAATATTCATTTCTTTTAAATAGTTGGTTAATTCTTCACTCATACGAATTGTTAATGTGGTAATTAAAACTCTTTCATTTTTGGCTTTTCGTTCATTTATTTGAGCAATAATATCATCAATTTGACCAATGGAAGGTTTAACTTCAATGGTTGGATCTAATAAGCCAGTAGGCCTAATAATTTGTTCAACATAGGTGTTATTTGTTTTACTAAGTTCATACTCTCCCGGGGTTGCGGATACATAAATGGCGGTATTAATTTTACTTTCAAATTCATCATAAGTAAGCGGTCTATTATTAAGAGCACAGGGTAATCTAAAACCATAATCCACTAGAGTTTGTTTACGCATTCTGTCACCATTATACATTCCCCTTACTTGAGGTAAAGTTACATGTGATTCATCAACAATAAGTAAAAAGTCTTTAGGAAAGAAATCAATTAAGCAACTTGGGGCTTCACCATCAGCCCTAAGGGCTAAGTGTTGGGAATAGTTTTCAACACCATTACAGTAACCTGTTTCACGAAGCATTTCTAAATCATAATTAGTTCTTTCCCGAAGCCGTTGTTCTTCAATAAATTTATTTTGACTTTTTAATTCTTCTAGCCGCGTTTTTAATTCTGCTTCAATTCTTTGTAAGGCGATTTCCATTTTAGCTTTAGTTGTAACAAAATGAGAAGCGGGGGATATAGTAATGCTTTTTTTGTTACTAGTTACCTCCCCTGTCAAAGGATCAAAAAGAGTTATAGCATCAATCCTATTTTCATCAAGGGTAATTCGAATTCCTTTTGCTCTTTCATTAACGGGAATTACATCAATATTGTTTCCACGAACTCGGAATGTCCCCCGATGGAAATCTAAATCATTTCTTTCATAAGTCATATCAATTAATTTATTAATAATGTCATTGCGATTAATTTCTTGATCAAGGGTTAAAATTAACATATTTTCCACATAATCTTCTTTATCACCAATACCATAGATACATGAAACGCTAGCTACGACAATTACATCTTGATAATTAATTAAAGCCGAAGTGGCGGCATGCCGTAGTTCATCAATTTCGTCATTAACAGATGAATCTTTTTCAATATAGGTATCACTACTAGGAACATAAGCTTCAGGTTGATAGTAATCATAGTACGAAACAAAGTATTCCACATGGTTTTCAGGAAATAACTCTTTTATTTCAGCATAAAGTTGACCAGCTAAAGTTTTGTTATGAGCTAGAATTAGAGTTGGTTTATTAACTTCCTTAATCACATTTGCTATTGTAAAAGTCTTACCAGTACCAGTTGCGCCAAGTAAAACTTGTTCTTTTTTACCGGCTTTAATACCTTCAACTAATTTTTTTATAGCCTCAGGTTGGTCCCCACTTGGTTTATATTCGGATACGAGTTTAAACATAATTACCTCCTTAAAATGCTACTTAAGTAAATTTCAATACAATATTTTATCACTATTCAACTAACAAAACAAATCTCTTTTATCCGTTTAGGCATTATTATTTTTAACTATTGATAAAAATATTATTCTTTGCCTTTTTATTTAAAGACTTTTCAAGTATACCCTTTTCTTGTATAATAAAGTGTAATTGAAGGTGACTACAAATGAAAAAAGAAAAGAAATATAAAGGTTTTTTTACATATCTAAAGAAAACTTATCTATTTACTAAGAATAATAAAAAATATTTAATTTTTATAGTTTTAGGTTGCTTTCTTTATTGTGTAGTAAGTGTTTTAGGCCCTTTATTAACAGCGAGAAGAATTGTGGCGTTAACCAGTTCTTTATGGCATCAATTAATTCTTATTACTTTGGCTATCCTTTTGGTAGAATTAGTTCTAGATTTTCTTCGCTTTTGTAATAACTATTTTATGAATCGTTTTTACATTGCGATTAAAAATAATATTCAATTTGAATTAACTAAAGAAACTTTAAAAATTGATATGCATACTTTAAATAATCATTCTAGTGGTTTATTTATTGAAAGAATCAATGAAGATACAAGCAATTTAGCCGATGTTTTTAATACAATTGTGGATTATGGAACTATTATTTTATCTAATGTGGGAATTTTAATTAGTATGTTTTTTCTAAATAAAATAATTTTCTTAATTTATTGTCTATTTTTAATTATTCTTTATTTTGGTCATAAATATGGTGCAAATAAAATTCAAGAAAAGAATAAAATAGTCAAAAATGCTAAAGAACATACATCAGGTTTTATTAGTGAATTAGTTCGAGGGGCTAAGGATATTAAAATTTTAAATGCGGAAGATAGTTTTCTCAAAGGCGCAAGTAAAAGATTTGATGGTTTAAATGACGCTTTATATGTTAGAAATCGCACACGAGCACATTTTCGATTATTAAATGATATTATTCGCGACTTATTAGATTTTTTAATAATGATTATCGGAATTTTTTTCATTATCAAAGGTCAATTAGAAATAGCAATGATGCTCATTATTTTAGAATATCGTGGCCGGATTATGAGTATTTCTGCGAATTTTGAAAGTATTTTTGAATTTATCAAAACTTTTAATTTATCGGCTGAAAAAATATTTGATATTCTTGAAGGTGATAAATTTCCTAAAGAAGTGTTTGGAACTAAAAGGTTGCCAAAGGTTGCGGGTAATATTGAATTTAAAAATGTAACTTTTCAATATGAAGATACCCAAGAAGTACTAAAGAAAATTAGTTTTAAAATTAAGCCTAATGAAACGGTTTCTTTTGTTGGTAAAAGTGGCAGTGGAAAATCAACAATTTTTAATTTAATCGTTGGGCTTTACTATCC
Source organism: uncultured Bacilli bacterium (assembly GCA_947627895.1). Taxonomy (GTDB): domain Bacteria; phylum Bacillota_I; class Bacilli_A; order RF39; family UBA660; genus Onthocola_B. The sequence goes on along the minus strand of CANQXV010000001.1, from coordinate 22,425 downwards.
ACAGAAAGGATCAATTTTAATTGATGGCATTCCTATAACCGAATTAGATAAAGATTCAATTCGTGGCAATTTATCAATAATTAGTCAAAATCCTTATATCTTTAATATGAGTATCCGGGATAATTTAAAAATAATTAAAGAAGATATAACCGAGAAAGAAATGATAGAAGCTTGTAAAATGGCTTGTTTACACGATTTTATTATGGAACTTAAAGATGGTTATGACACGATTATTGGTGAAGGGGGAGTAACTTTATCTGGAGGTCAAAGGCAAAGACTTGCAATTGCCAGGGCTCTTATTTTAAAAACGGAAATTATTTTATTTGATGAAGCAACTAGTGCTCTTGATAATGAAACTCAAGCGGAAATTCAAAAATCGATTAAAAATATGCAAGGAAGATACACAATTTTAATTATTGCCCATCGTTTATCCACGGTTATTAATAGCGACCGAATTTTATTAGTTAATAATGGCAAAATAATCGCGGAAGGTAAACACCAAGAATTGCTTGCCAAAAGTAAAAAATATCAGGCATTATATGAATCAGAATTAAAAGAAAAAAATATAAAGGATATATAGTTTATAAATAAAAATGATAAAAAAATTTTTAGTTTTGCTTAATAGATAAAATTAAGATATAATGTTTAAGAAAGGAGTTGTATCTAAATTGAGAACAAATTATTATGTATCTAATGTTGTGGAACAACAAACCAATGTTGGAGTATGGTTAATTGTTTCCTTTGTTTTAGCAATTATTGGAGGAATTTGTTTTTACTTTTTATATTTAAAAAATGATACTAAAACAGATAATAAATTTTTAAATTGGTTAAAAGATTTCTTTAATTTTAAGAAAATGTTAATTGAAGATTTATTAAAAGTTGTTTATGTAATTTCTACCATATTTATAACATTGTTTTCCTTTGCCTTAATTGGTAGTAACTTTTTAGGCTTTCTTGTGATGTTAATCCTAGGCAATGTGATTTTAAGATTAAGTTTTGAAGGTATCTTACTTGCCATCATGATATGGAAAAATACGACCGAAATAAATAAAAAGATGAAGAAGTAGCCGGTTAAACGGTTATTTTTTTGTCAACTTTTAGAAAAATTAGGGAAATTTGATTTTAAAATAACTGATGATGTGGTAAATTAAAAATAGATTATGAGGTGATAATTAATGGCAACATTTATATTTGGTCATAAAAATCCTGATACTGATAGTGTTTGTTCAAGCATTGCTTTAGCTTATTTAAAAAATGAATTAGGCGATAAATGTGTTCCTAAAGTATTAGGTAATATTAATGCGGAAACTAAATTTGTTTTAGACCATTTTAAAGTAGATGTACCTAGTTATTTAAATGATGTTCGGGTAAGAATCAAAAAAGTTAAATATGACCGTAAAGCATATATAAATGAGAATGCATCTATTGATGAGGCTTTTAAATTAATGCAAAAACATAACATAACCGCGATTCCTTTGGTGGATGATGCCAAAATGCTAACGGGTTATGTTACTTTAAAAGAACTAGCTAAATATTTAATAAATGGTGATAAAGAAAAGATAAACACAACATTAGATAATATTTTAGCTACTTTAGATGCTAAAGTTATTACCAAATATGATTCTGATATTTCAGGAAACATTATGGTCGTGGGTATGCAATCTAAAGCTTTCTATGAATCAGTAGAACTACACAATGATGATATTTTAATCGTGGGCGATCGTTACCGCATTTTAGATTATGCTATTGATTCCAAAGTAAAATTAATTATTTTACCAGTTAACAGTGGAATAAATGATGAACTTTTAGCTAAAGCGAAAAAGAATAAAATAAATATTATTGAAACTAGTTTAGGTTCTTATTTGATTTCTAATAAAATATTATTAGCTAACTTTATTAAAAGTATAAATACTAATCATAATCCCGTGACAGTTAATAATGAAGATTGTTTTACCGATTTTAAACAAATGACCCATCAAATTAATCATACTAATTATCCAGTTGTTAATAATAAAGGTGAATGTTTAGGTTTAATTCGGTTGACAGGACCTAATACTTATGAAAAACAAAAAGTTATTTTAGTTGACCATAATAATTTTTCCCAATCTGTTGATGGAATTGAAGAAGCCGATATTCTAGAAATAATAGATCATCATAATTTAGGAGCTATTGGAACCAGTATTCCGATTAATTTTAGATGCAAACCTGTGGGTTGTACGGCGACAATGATTTATGACATGTTCGTGGAAAATAAAGTGGCTATTCCGAAACCAATCGCGGGAATTTTACTTTCAGCTATTCTTTCGGATACTTTACTTTTAAGTAGCCCAACAACGACGGAAGATGATAAGTTTGCAGCTATTAAACTTGCTTCAATTAGTAAAACGGATATTGATAAATATGGACTAGAGATGTTCAAAGCAGCTTCTTCTATTGGTGATAAGAGTGTTAAAGAAATAATTTTAGGTGACTTTAAAAAATATTTGGTAGATAAAGATAACATTGGTTTGAGTCAATTTTTTACTACGGATTTTGAGCAAATTCAAAAACATATGACAGAATATGTTGATACTTTAAATGAAATGGCCAGTCAATATCGTTTAATTGCTCTTTTTATTACGGACGTTATTCGTAAAGGCTCATATGTTATTTATAATTCAGGAAGTGATCTTATAATTAAAGAAGCCTTTGGCTTAAAGAAAATTGAAGAAGGAATATTTATTCCTAAAATTGTTTCGCGGAAGAAAGACTTTTTACCAAGTATTTTAGGGGTTTTAGAAGGAGATTAATAAATGAAAGCACTTATAACAGGATCATCAAGTGGTATAGGCAAAGAAATGGCTTTGTATCTGGCTAGTTTAGGTTATGATTTAATATTAGTAAGTCAAAAAAGGCAAGATTTAGAGCAAGTTCAAAAAGGAATAAAAACAAAGACCAAAATAATTGCTTTAGATTTGCAAAAAGAAGAGAATGTTTTTAAATTATATGATTTAACGAAAGATGAAAAAATTGATATTTTGATAAATAATGCCGGCTTTGGCCTTTTTGGCGTGTTTTCCAAAACGGATTTAAAAAGGGAACTGGAAATGATTGAATTAAATGTCAAAGCTTATCATATTTTAACTAAGTTATTTCTTCAAGATTTTATGAAAAGAGATTCTGGTTATATTTTAAATGTTTGTAGCAGTGCTGGTTTTATGGCCGGGCCTCGACTTAGCACTTATTATGCGACTAAAAATTATGTTACTAAGCTTACGATGGCTATTAATGAAGAATTAAGGGTTGCCAAAAGTAAGGTTCATATTTCAGCTTTGTGCCCGGGGCCTGTTAATACTAATTTTAATAAAGTTGCTCAGGGCGGTTTTGCTATAAAGGGGGTAAGCCCTGAATATGTTGCAAAATATGCTATTAAGCAAATGTTTAAAAATAAGATGATTATTGTTCCAACTTTAAAAATGAAAGTAACTTTATTTTTAAGCCGTTTTGCGCCTTACCGTTTACAATTAATGGTGGCTTATCATATCCAATATCGAAAAGAAAAATCTAGGCAATAAAAAAAGGAAAAAATTCCTTATTTCGACAATTCTTGATCTAGGCTTGCAATAGCTTTCTCAATTTTTGATTTAGTTTCTTCCTCTAAAGTATAGTAACCAGTATCGTAAGCTAAAGTAAATAAATCTTTAGTAGTTTTACTTATAGCTTCAAACATTTTAAATAATTCTTTATAAAGGTAATCACAACTGGCTTCATTTAAGGCATAAGTCATATTAACAGCCATATTTTTTTCCATTTCCAAAACATCCATTAAAAATTCTTTATCAGTCATTTGTATCCCCACTTTCTAAAAGTGAAATTAATTTTTCACAAAAACTATAATGCATTTTAGCAATATCTTCAAGTAACGATATGGCATTTTTATCAGTTATAAAATCTAAATAATAATTAATTTTTTTATAAGCCACAATATTCCAATTAAAAATATCTTTAATGTAACTTGCATCCTTGGTTGAAATCATTTTTGGTACTTTTTTCATTGCTTTACCTCCCTTAATATTATGGACAAAGGGAAAATTGAAAATGCTGTTAAAATATGGTAGTATTAATATAAGATAAGGGGTTTAGAAATGAAGAAAGAACGTAAAGCCTTATATTTTAGTGTTTTAATTAATACCATTGTTTCAGCTTTTAAAATTATTGGAGGTCTTCTTTTTGGTAGTTATACAATAGTCGCAGATGGTTATTATTCTTTATGTGATTTAATTACTGATCTTATTGCTTTAATTAGTGCTAAAATTGCCAAAAGACGAGCTAATAAAAAATATCCTTTTGGGTATGGAAGGGTAGAATATATTTCTGAGATGCTTATTGGTTGCCTAATTTTGGGTTTAGGTATATTTTTAATCTTTAGTGCTTTTCATAAAACTTTTGTAGTACCCAATTTAAATGTTCTTTATATTATTATTTTAGTAATTTTCTTAAAAACATTAAGTAGTAATTATTTATATCAAGTAGGGAAAAAGAATCGAAGCCAAATTTTAATTACCTCCGCGAAGGAATCATTTATTGATGTTATTTCTTCCACAGTTGTATTATTTGTAATTTTAATTGGTCAATTTTTTCCTCTTATTGATTTAATTGGGGCTTTAGGAATAAGTATTTTAATTCTTTGGGAAGGTCTTAAAATTATTAGTGATAATATTTTTGCTTTAGTTGGCGAAGATAAAAATGATGCGGAAATTAAGAGTGAAATAGCTAAAGTAGTTAATGCAAATCGGGACTTTCTATATAGTGATGCTTCACTCATAAAAAGTGGTTCTTATTACCAAGCCACAATCGAGGTTGCGGTTGCAGATGATATGCGCGTTAAAGACTTAATAAAAAAAGAAAATAAAATTAGAACTAAATTAAAAAAGACCAAATATAATATTAAATTTATTGATTTTAACTTTATTTCTAAATAATTAGCACTTACACTTGACAAGTGCTAAAAAGAGTGCTATATTGTAATTGTTGAATAAATCAACACCCAAAAGAATAATTCTTTAGGTTAACGAAAATAATAAGTTAAGAAAGGAAGATGATTATTTATGTTACCAAGTAGAATGTTTTTTGATGATTTATTAAGCGATATGTCTATGGAATCTAAAATGAAGTGTGACATTTATGAAAAGGATGGAAAATACTTTATTGAAATGGATGTTCCGGGATATAGCAAAGAAGATATTAAAATTGAATGTGATAAAGGGAATATCACTATTAAAGCGGAAATAAGTAAAAATGAAGAAGACAATAAAAAATATCTTCATCGGGAAAGAAAAGTATATGGTAAGATGGAAAGAACATTCCATTTAGAAGATATGGATGAAGATGCAATTGGTGCGGAATTCAAAGATGGTATCTTAAAATTAGAAATTCCTAAAAAGGCCGAAGAAGAAACCAAAAAATACATTGAAATAAAATAAGCGAAGGGCAACTTAATTGTTGTCTTTTTTCTTTGTATAAATTAGAAATTAATAATATAATGTTATTAGGTGATGCTTATGTACGAAAATAAAAAAATATTAATTTTAGGAGCAGCTAAAAGCGGAGTAGCGGTTGCTAAGTTACTAGCGGCGTATCCCAATGATATTACGCTTTCCGATATTAAAGAATTAGATTCGGATATTAGGAAAGAATTAGAGAGTCTAGGAGTAAAAATAATTATTACGCCTAACCAAATTGATTTAGTATCGAAAGAATATGATGTTATTATTAAAAATCCTGCGATTATGGCAACTAGTGAGATCATTCAAAAAATTAATAGTTTAAATATTCCTTTAGTTAATGAAATAGAGGTAGCATATCATTTTTTACCTAAGGTTAAAATTATTGGAATAACTGGTTCCAATGGTAAAACTACAGTTACAACCATGATTTATGAATTGTTAAAAGCTTTAGGCAAACCCGTTGTTCTAGGAGGAAATATTGGTTATCCTTTAGCTAGTTTAGTACCTAATATCAAAGAAAATGATATTTTAGTTTTAGAACTTTCTGACCATCAATTAAATGATATTAAAGATTTTAAAACGGATATTAGTGTTTTAACCAATATTAGTCATGCTCATTTGGATTATCATGGTTCTTTTGAAAATTATAAAGCGGCTAAGAAAAAAATATTTAATCGGCATACGGCAACGGACTTAGCAATTATTAATTATCAAAATGAAGACGCTTATGAATTAACGAAAGATATAGCTTCATCTAAGGTTTATTTTAATGACCAAAATAATTATTATAATGAAAATGGTATTTATCTTGATAATCAAAAAGTATTAGATTTAGCCGATATTTTTCTAAAAGGAGGCCATAATTACGAAAATATTTTAGCAACCTTATTAGTTGTTAAAAACTTTGGTTGGGATGATAAAATAATAAAAGAATATTTAGCAAAATTTTATGGTGTGGCTCATCGATTAGAATTTGTTCGCGAAATAAATGGAGTTAAATACTATAATGATTCCAAAGCTACAAATAATGAAGCTACTATTACAGCGTTAAAAACTTTCAAAAGTCCGATTCATCTAATTTTAGGTGGTCTTGATCGTGGCCAAGATTTTCATGAACTTGATTCTTATATGGAAAATGTTACTAAAATATATGCTATTGGCTCAACGGCTTCATTAATATGTAATTATGCTAAAGAGATAAATAAAGAATGCTTTTTATGTGAAACCTTGGCTAACGCTTTAACTGAAATTCAAAAAAATGTAGCATCTGGAGATATTGTTTTACTTTCTCCTGCAAGCTCTTCTCAAGATTTTTATGTCAAATTTGAAGATCGGGGCGACGAATTTAAAAATATTGTTGCAAATCTTTGATTAAAATTGTATAATTTATGATAGATAGTATAAGGGGCTGATTTTATGAATAATGAGAATCAAACAAATCAAAATATGAATAATGGAATGATGAATTCAACACCGCTTGGTAGTGTAGGGCCAATGCCAAATCCTACACCACAACCAAGCGACCCACTTAATAATGTTGGATCTGTGCCAGCAGCGAATTTAGGTAGTGTTGAACCACCTGTAAATAATATAAATCCAACTGGAGTTCCAGGATCTGTTTCTCCTGCTCAAGCAGTGCCAACTGCTCCTGTAAATCCAAGTGTTAATCCAGAAATAAATCCTTTAGGAGGACCTGAACCTTTAGGAGCAGCACCGGTGGCTAACCCTACACCAAATGTTAATCCAACCCCAGCTACTCCTGGTGTTACTCCACCACCTGCTCCAGAAATGGGCGGAGTTAATTTAGGACCTATTGAACAACCAATTCCTGGAACAACAAGCATGGGACCAAATAATACGATGAGTAATAGTAATGGTTTTGTGGAAACCAAGAAAACTGAAAATTTTGGTGCTAATCCGCCTGCTGCAAATGGTTCTAAAGAAAAGAAACCAATGAATAAAGTTTTATTTATTATTTTAATTGTTGTTCTATTAGCGGCCATTGCTTATGGGGTATATTATTATTTATCTATGGGTCAAAAATCAAAAATAAGTGTTACGACTAGAGATGTTGAATATAACATAAATGAATTATTATCTAGTAATGTTTCTGATTATGCAACAATAACCGGAACTGATCCTAAAAATTGTACTTTAGATTTAACTAATGTAGATAATAAAACGGAAGGGGTATATCAATATGCCATTAAATGTGATGATCAAAGATTTACTGGTAATGTTTCCATAATTAATAATGTTTTACCAACTGCGCAAGCTAAAGATGTTTTTACTACGGTTGCTACTGAAGGTGAAGCTTCAACAATTTATACTGCTAACGATTTTGTTGAAGTAGGAAGTTGTACAGGTAATAATTGTACATATGCTTTTGCTAGTGAACCTAATTTTAGTAGTTATCTTCAAACAGTTGGTACTTACAAAATTGATATTACAGTAACTGATGATACGGGAAAAACTGGTTCAATTTCTAGTAATTTAGTAGTATTACAAGAACCGATTCGCTTATTCTTAGCATGTACTTTAGAAGGAACCACTCCAGAAACTCAAACTGTAACTGATTATATTGCGATGGGAGCTGAAAATTATAATTACATTAATTATGCCTATCGGTTAACAACATTTAAATTTAATAGTGTTGATGAATACAAATCTGTTGTTGCTGACAAGCAACCAAATATAAACTATAACAATGTTGATGGTGTTGCAACTTATGATGATGCTAATAATTCCTTTACTATTAAATCAACTCTAACTGATGATGTACTTAATTTAGAAGCGGGAGGAGCATTTCCAACTAGTTATGCTGATGTTGGAACGTATTATCGAAATAAAGGCTATACTTGTGAAATAGAAACACCTACTGTCCAAAGCAGTCAAGAACAATAACAATTGTTCTTTTTTCTTGCGAAAAAATATGGCAAGTGTTACTATTATATTAGGGTGATGATAATGAAACTAAGGGAAAAATTGTTAATTGGAGCTTCTGTTACGCTTCTTGTAGTTTTAATTATCTTATTATTTATTTGGATATTTAGTTTTGAAGGAAAAAGAGAAGACATACCTTCCATAATAAATGATGAATATGTTGAAAACTTATATCAAAGTATATTAGTGGATGAAGATTATACGCATTATTCATATTACAATGGCTTTTTTAGTAAATATAATAATTTGGCCGTTGAATATATATCTAATATGGCATATAACTATATCAAAAATAAGAATGAATTGAATATTAATTTAGCTAAAAATGAATTGCCAAATGCTTTACTCGCTGAAATAACTGATTTAGACCAAATCATTCCCAAATATAAAATTGATCTTGAAACCTTTAATAAAGCAATTAAATATTTATATGGTGAAGATGTAAAAATAAAAAATGAAAGTTTTAATATTGATGCTAAGACTAAAGCTTATTATACCCCAGAAGAAAATTGCATTTATATATATGAAGTAAATGAAAATGTAGAATCACCATATTATGTCTATCGGGAAAAAGAAAGCTATGAAGTAAGAGATAATAAAGAAACTTTAATCATCTATGATCGTTTTATAAAATGTAATAAAAGTAATGGCCAATGTTACAATGATGAAAAAATGAGTAATCCTAATCATAGTATTACTTATAGTAATGGAAAATTACAAGGTTCACTTTCTAATTTAGTTCGTTACAAACATACCTTTAAATTAAGTGGTGACCATTTTATATGGCAAAATAGTGATTTGATTGATAAATAAAAAGGGCTCTATTCGGAGTCCTTTTGTAATACGGCATGAACTACAATTCGATTATTTTCATTGGCACAGGTTGATAAAGTAATTATTTTATCTTCACCAGTTACTTCAACATTAAAATCGTAAATGCTGCGTTCTTTTAATTTATTAAAGAATACTTGTTTAGCTTCGGTATCGGCGAAGGATGTTGCAATATAATCATTAGTTTTATAAATTTTATAAATTGAGAATATTTTATAATGGTAAGTTTCATTTAAAGTTTTATAGGTAATAATTTGATTTTCTTCTTTGCTATACCAACTATATTTTGTGGTATTAGATAATGTTCCAAACATAACACCACTGTAATATCGATTATGAGCATATACTATTAAGTTATCATTAATAGCAAGCGGATCATTTCGGTAATCGATAAATACCCATCCATTAGGATCATTTTCCATATAGATATTATGCGATAAATAATATTTATTATCTTGAGCTCTAACAGTCGGATAATTAATATTAGTATTGTTAACTGTTAACCAACCGGCAATTTCAGGGTTTATAGTTAAAAGACTAGCGACATCTTCATTAATATTTCTTTTTTCTTCTTCAATTTCCAAATCCGTATTTTCTTCGATTTGAGCAATTATTTCTTGAGGATCAGTTATTTCAATAACTTTTTTGATATTTTCTTGAATATTCGTAACTTTTTTCATCGAAGCGTAGTTATCGTAAAATACATAACCAAAAGTAATCGATATAATAAAGATAATGATAAAGCCACATAATTTTAAAATATTTGTATTTGTTTGCTTAATTAAATTTTCTTGGAGATAAGCATCACTATAACAGATTTTAAAGTATATTTTTTGTTTTTTACTATGTTTTTTATTGTAATTGCGGAGATATTCAATTGTATTTAAATCGGCAACATTTTCATTTATTAGAATTTTGATATTCTTTTTATCATATTTTTTTAAGATTTCCACAATATTTTCTAAATCAGCCCGCGACACATGATTAACATTAATATATTTTAAATATTTATTGATTTTAACGAATGTTTTAAAGTCTTCTTCATCTTCGGGTGAAAATGGAAAAGTCAAATGCAAAGTTATTTTATAAAATAGGGAAGAATAAGAAGTTAAGTTATTACCTTTCATAAATTTAGAGGCAAATAATATTTCACTTCGACATTCTACCAAAATTTTGTACTTATCTAAGATTTCTAACATAAATTCTTGAAGACTATAACAATTAAGGCTAGTGATATGACTTTCAACAATTTTTTCACAAGCTTTAAAAGTTAAAGGTGTGTCTTCTTTTAAAATTAGGCTTTTTATATAGGGATTAGTTTTTAAAACCTCTAAGACATCTAAAGTTAGATTAGCAGTTTCAATTAAGGCTGTATCAACATTATTGCTTTTGGCAAGTTCGGTTAAGAAACCGGCAACTATTGTTGGATTTTCATGAATATATTCATCAGAAAAAAGTAATTCATTACAACTAATAACATTAGTATTAATAATATTTTTGTATTCTTGATTTAATTTCTTTCGTTCCTTAAAAATTAAGATATTGTTACTAATTTTTATTAGAATCTTCATCATAACTTACTCCCTACTATCAATACTATAATAACACAATTTTACATTTTTTAGTATTAAATTATAAAAAATATGTTGTTTTTTGTATTTTTATGATATAATTTAGACATAATAGAGATAGGAGAGATGTTGTGTGAAGAAAATTTTAAGTTTTTTAGTAGTTGGAGTATTAGGTTTACTTCTTTATATGCCTAGCGTAATGGCAGAACAAGTAAAATTCAATTGTGAAAAGGATTGTAAATTAACTTCTGATGATACTTGTATTACTACTTGTACTTTTGGTATTACTGGTAATACAGCAACCCTTACTAAATGGAAAGCAACTGTAAGTTTAAGCCCTGCTGATAAAGTGACAATGGGTGAAGTTAAACTAAACGAAGGTTGGTCATTAATTCCTAACGATGATAAAACAGTTATCGAATTACTTAGTTCTGATCCTACAGGTGTTTCAACTCCAGAAATTGCATTTGGTTCATTTACAGTAACAATGCCTAGAGATACTGTTGATTGTAAAATCACTTTAAAACCTGAAGGCCTAGAAGTTGTTGAACAAAATGTTACTCCAGAAAAACAACCAAGTACGGGTGTAACATTACCACTTATCGTTTTAGGTTGTGGTCTTGCTGTTGCTATTGGTGCATACTATGTAACTAAAAAGAACACTAAAATGTACAAAATCTAATAAAAAAGTGCAATAAAAAACAATCTAAGGTTTATTAGATTGTTTTTTTATGGTACAATATTTACAAGGTGAAGTTAATTATGCGCGAATTTAGTGAACAAGAATTAGTTCGAAGAGAAAAATTAGAAAAACTTAAAACAGCCGGAATAGAACCTTTTGGTTCGCGTTTTGATGTTCAAGCGTTCTCCATGGATATTAAGGAAAAATATCAAGATAAGACTCATGAAGAATTAGAAGAAATGGATATCAATACTACGGTTGCGGGAAGAATTATGTTTATTAGAAAAATGGGTAAAGCCTCATTCTTTTCCATTAAAGATAAATTAGGTAGTATTCAAATATATATATCAATTAATGATGTTGGTGAAGAAAAATATACTTTATTTAAATCCGCGGATATTGGTGATATTGTTGGGGTAAGTGGTAAAGTAATGAAAACTGGAACTGGTGAAATTACGATAAAATGCTTAGAATATACGCATTTGGTTAAAGCTTTAAAACCCCTTCCCGAAAAATTTCATGGCTTAAATGATGTGGAAGAAAGATATCGTCGGCGGTATGTTGATTTAATTATGAATGATGATGCGAGAAGAATTGCTTTTGCGCGTCCTAAGATTATTAGATCAATTCAAAAGTATTTAGATAATTTAGGTTATACGGAAGTAGAAACCCCAATTTTAGGTACTATTTTAGGTGGAGCTGCAGCTAGACCATTTATTACCCACCATAATGCCCAAAATATTGATATGTATTTAAGAATTGCGACCGAATTAAACTTAAAAAGACTTTTAGTCGGGGGTATGGATGCTGTTTATGAAATAGGGCGAATTTTTCGAAATGAAGGAATGGACCGGAAACACAATCCGGAGTTTACAACAATTGAATTATATAAAGCTTATTCTGATTTAGAAGGAATGATGGATTTAACTGAAAATTTAGTGGCTAATGCGGCGGTGGAATTAAATGGCACTTATGAGGTGGATTTCCTAGGTCATCATATTTCTCTTGCCCCTGGTTTTAAAAGAGTCCATATGGTTGATTTAATAAATGAAAAAACGGGAATTAATTTCTTTGATGTTAAAAGTGATGAAGAAGCCTTTGCTTTAGCTCGGGAACATAATATTGAAATTGAACCGCATTTTACATTTGGCCATATTGTTAATGCCTTTTTCGAAAAATATGTTGAAGAAACAATAATTGAACCCACTTTTGTCTTTGGTCATCCAATTGAAATTAGTCCCTTAGCGAAGAAAGATCCTAAGGATCCACGATTTACTCAAAGATTTGAATTATTTGTTATTGGGTGCGAATATGCGAATGCCTTTAGTGAATTAAATGACCCAATTGACCAATATGAAAGATTTGAAAATCAATTAAAAGAAAAAGATTTAGGTAACGAAGAAGCAAATGAAATGGATATGGATTTCATTGAAGCGTTAGAATATGGTATGCCTCCTGCCGGTGGTATGGGGCTTGGAATTGACCGTTTAGTTATGCTCTTAACTGGTAGTGAAACGGTTAGAGAGGTAATCCTTTTCCCAACTATGAAACCCAAAGACTAGAAATAGTCTTTTTTGGTGGAATAATTCGGGAATATCTTGTATTTTTAGACTATTAATGATAACATATGAAAGTATTCATAATATTTTCACAAATGCATTATAAAATAATTATCAGGAGGAAATATGTTAGAACTTAAAAATATTAATAAAACTTATGAAACAGATACTTTAAAGCAAAGAGCGTTAAAAGATGTCAGTATTACTTTTAGACAAAATGAATTTGTTTCGATTTTAGGCCCATCAGGCTCAGGAAAAACTACCCTTTTAAATATAATCGGAGGGTTAGATGACTATACTTCCGGTGATTTAATTATAAATGGGGTAAGTACTAAAAAGTTTAAAGACCGCGATTGGGATACTTATAGGAATCATCGCGTTGGTTTTGTTTTTCAAAGTTATAATTTGATTCCCCATCAAACGGTTTTTGCCAATGTCGAACTAGCCTTAACTTTATCAGGGGTAAGTAAAAAAGAAAGAGTTCAAAGAGTAAAGGATGTTTTAAAAGAGGTTGGTTTGGAAGATCATATGTATAAAAAGCCAAACCAAATGTCCGGGGGTCAAATGCAAAGAGTAGCTATTGCGAGAGCATTAGTCAATGACCCTGATATATTGCTTGCCGATGAACCAACAGGGGCACTAGACAGTAAAACCAGTACGCAGATAATGGATTTACTCGCGGAAGTTGCCAATAATAGACTCGTTATTATGGTTACCCATAATGCGGAACTTGCAAATACTTATTCCAGCCGGATTATTAAACTTCGGGATGGAGAAGTAACCGATGATTCTAATCCTTATAGTTCCCAAAATGAAGAAAAAATAGATTATAGTAAAGAAAAGAAAACATCAATGTCTTTTAAAACGGCTTTATCCCTTTCTTTAAATAATTTAATGACTAAAAAGGGAAGAACAATTCTTACTGCTTTCGCCGGTTCAATTGGGATAATTGGTATTGCCCTAATATTATCTTTATCTAATGGGGTCCAAGAATATATTTCCAGTGTCGAACAAGAAACCTTATCCAGTTACCCTTTAGTAGTGCAAAAATCATCAATTGAAATGGAAGATTTTTTAGCCATGATGAGCGATGATAACATTGAAACTTACGATGATGATAAAATTCACTCTCATGATATGATTAGTACGATGTTACATACGATGACCGCGGAGGTAACAACTAATAATTTAGAGTTATTTAAAGAACATATTGAAAGTAACGATGATTTAAAAAATTATACATCAGCCATTAGTTATGGTTATGATCTAAACTTACAATTATATAAAGATAGTGATGATGAGGTTGTGCAAGTAAATCCTAATACGGTTATGGATTCCTTAGGTATGGCTAATCAATATAGTTCGATGTTTATGTCTAGTGATGTTTTTGAAGAATTATTTGATAATCAAGAATTAAATGAAGAAATGTATGATGTTATCGCGGGTCATTGGCCAGAAGCCTATAACGAAATGGTCTTAGTAGTTGATGAAAATAACCAAATAATAGATTATACTCTTTATGCTTTAGGTTTAAAGGATAGTGAGGAATTAAGCGATTTTTATCGTAAAATAATGAATGGTGAGGATTTTGAGGTTACACCATCATCTTATACATTAGATGAATTACTAAATTTGAAATTTAAATTACTATTAAATACAGATTACTATGAAAAAGAAAATGACATGTGGGTTAATAAAAAAGATGACGAAAAATATATGTTAAAAAAATTAAAAGATGCGGAAGAAATAAAAATTGTTGGTATTATCAAACCAAATGAAGAATCAAAAGTGGCATCTAGTATGAATCAAGGTGGCGTTTTCTATACTAAAGAATTAAAAGAATATGTGATAAATAAAGTAAATAATTCGAAAATAGTTAAAGAACAAAAAGAAAATCCGAAGAAAAATGTTTTAACGAATATGAAATTTGGTGAAACTAAAGATTTTGATATGAGTAAGTTAACACCTGACCAACAATTATATTTAAGTAAATTAACTCCTGAAGAATTAGCAAGTGTTATTAAAACTTATCAAGATCAAGCTAATGCTACTTATGAAGATGTTTTAAGAGAACTTGGTAGTGTTGATTTAGATAATCCGTCAAGTATAAGTATTTATCCTAAAGATTTTGATAGTAAAGAAAAAATAGAAGATATAATTAATGATTATAATTCCAAACAAACAGAAGATGGCAAAGAAGAAAATGTAATTAATTATACCGATATTGTTGGAGTTATGATGAGTGGGGTATCAACAATAGTAAATGTTATAAGTTATGTTTTAATGGCTTTTGTAGCAATCTCTCTAGTTGTATCATCAATCATGATTGGAATTATTACTTATATATCTGTTCTGGAAAGAACTAAAGAAATTGGTATATTACGCGCTATTGGGGCTAGTAAAAAAGATATTTCAAGAGTCTTTAATGCAGAAACAATTATTGAAGGCTTAACGGCAGGCGTAATTGGAATTTTGGTTACATTACTTCTAAATATTCCAATTAATATGCTTATTAAGAGTCTGGCGGATATCTCTGGGGCAGCCAAACTTCCTTGGGGTGGAGCGATTATTTTAATAATTATAAGTGTTGTTTTAACAGCAATCGCCGGCTTATTACCAGCGCGTTATGCTTCTAAGAAAGACCCAGTTGAAGCTCTTCGAACCGAATAAAGAAGCCAAATGGCTTTTTTGTTTTTATGATATAATGGTATAAATGGATGTGAAAGTATGAAAATAGTTGATAATTGGAGTGATTATAAATTACTGGCTATGAGTGAAGGCCAAAAGTTAGAAAAATGGGGTGATATTACCTTATCAAGACCGGATCCGCAAATAATATGGAGGGAAAAGAGTCCTTTATGGAGCAAGGCTGATGCTATTTATCATCGTAGTAAAACTGGCGGCGGAGCCTGGGAAATTAAAAATAAGGTTCCTGATAAATGGCATATTAAATATAAAGATTTAACTTTTAATATTAAGTTAATGGGTTTTAAACATACGGGAATATTTCCGGAACAAGCTTATAATTGGGATTACATGGTTGAAAAAATAAAAAGAAGTAATAGACCAATTAATGTTTTAAATTTATTTGCTTATACGGGTGGGGCTACCGTAGCTTGTCTTTCCGCAGGGGCTAGTGTCGTGCATGTTGATTCTTCTAAAGGCATGGTAGCCTGGGCTAAAGAAAATGTCCAAAGCAGTCATTTAGAAGATAAAATGGTGCGATTTATTATTGATGATTGTCTAAAGTTTGTCGAACGCGAAATAAGACGAGGACATAAATATGATGCTATTATTATGGATCCACCTTCATTTGGGAGAGGTGCTAATAAAGAAGTTTGGAATATTGAAGAAAGTTTATATAAATTAATTAATTTATGTTTAGATGTTCTAAGTGATAAACCTTTATTTTTCTTAATTAATTCGTATACGACCGGTTTAAGTCCTAAGGTACTTGAAAATATTTTAAATTTAACAGTTAATAAAAAATATCCTGGAATAGTTACCTCAGATGAAATAGGAATAAAGATGGAAGATAGTGACTTAATTTTACCATGTGGTATTTTTGGAAGATGGGAAAGTAATGATTAACATTTTATATGAAGATAATCATGTTATTGTTGTAGAAAAACCTTTTAATATGCCCGTGCAAGCTGATAGTTCTAAAGATTTAGATTTGCTTTCGCAAGTTAAGAGTTACTTAAAGGAAAAATATCATAAACCAGGAAATGTATATTTAGGTTTAGTTCATCGTCTTGATAGACCGGTGGGAGGTATACTTGTTTTAGCTAAAACTAGTAAAGCCGCGAGTAGATTAAGTATGGCTATAAGAGACCATAATTTTCAAAAAATATATTTAGCCATAGTGCATGGTAATGTAAAAGATAAAGACACTTTAGTAGATAAAATTGCAAAGGATGAAAAAACGCATAGTTCGTATATTGATGAAGAAAAGGGTAAAGAAAGTATTTTAGAATATACGAAGATTGCTTATAATAAAGAAGAAGATTTATCTTTAATTAGAATTAATTTATTGACTGGTCGTCATCATCAAATAAGATTACAAATGGCCAATCAAGGTTATCCTTTATATGGGGACGAGAGATATGGCATAAATGATAAAAGTCAAATTGCGTTATATGCTTATAAATTAACTTTTCCGCATCCTATTACAAAAGAAAATTTAACTTTTATTTTAATGCCACCGCTTAAAGATAAATGGACTTTATTTACAAGCTTTTTAGCACAATTAAAAGGAAATGCGAATATAATTTAGCAAGTCAATAGGCAAGTCAATTGGGGCTTGAAACTAGGAAATGGTTATGTTATAATCTTAGGGAACCCAAAAGGTATGTAATCCGCTGAAAAGATTTTATGATTACAGGTAAAAATATTTAGGAAAGGAATGAAAAAATGGCTAATCTTGTTGAAAAGATTAATGCGAAACATATTCGCAAAGATATTCCAGAATTTCGCGTTGGCGACACTATTAAAGTTGATGTTTGGGTAAAAGAAGGGAAAAAGGAAAGAATTCAATCCTTTGAAGGCTTAGTAATTGCTAAAAAAGGAACTGGCGTTTCTCGTACTGTTTCTGTTAGAAAGAAAAGCGGTACAGTTGGTGTAATTAGAATTTTTCCTGTTAACGCCCCAACTATTGATAGTATTACAGTCACTAAAAAAGGTAAAGTTAGACGTTCAAAACTTAACTTTATTAAGAAAATGCGTAAGGAATATAAAGTTAAGGAAAGAAATTAATTCTTTCCTTAATTTGTTTTTTGAGGAGCAAAATGAAAAAAATTATAAAAGAATTATATCCCTATGTTATCATTGTTATTATAGTTATTCTTGTGCGGTCATTCATTGTAACTCCCGTTAGAGTAGATGGTGATAGTATGAATAATTATCTTTTAGATGGACAAATTTTAGTTTTATATAAATTAGCGAAGATTGAACGCTACGATATTGTTGTTCTTCATGAAGCGGAAGATGATAATATTATTAAAAGAGTATACGGTTTACCTGGAGAAAAAATAAAAATTGATCATAATAAAATATATGTTAATGATGAAGTTATTGAAGATAATTATGGTTTAGGTAAAACTAGTAGTTATGATGAAATTACCCTTGGTGCTGATGAATATTTTGTTCTAGGAGATAACCGGGAAATAAGTAAAGATAGCAGAATAATTGGCCCTATAAATAAAAAGAATATTAAAGGTCAAACAGTATTTAGATTATTTCCATTTAATAAATTTGGAACAATATAAGAATATCTTTTTAGGAAGATATTTTTTTATGGAAAAATTCTAAATTAGCAATATTTAAAAAATTACATCATTTTAATAATACAATAGGCGTATTTTAATTAAAAAGTAGTGCAGTTTTTGAAAAATGTGAAATTGCGAAAATATTATTTTTTTAATATAATAGAGAGTAAGGTTTATTAAATAATAAATATAAATAGTTATGGGTTTTAAAGAAGGTGTTAGGGTAGTAAATGATTGATGTAGTAGAAATAGAGTTAGACGAATTTAAAAAAGATATTTATAATAAATATACTAAATTATTTCCTAAAGAAGAACAAAGGGAATGGGAAAAGGTTGAAAATACTTATAATGAGGGAATTGAAAAATTTTATAAAATTATTTGGGAAAATAAAACTATTGGCTTTTTTATGCTAGAAAGAATAAAGGATAGTTATCCTTATTATTTAGATTATTTTGCTATTTTTAAAGAATTTCAAAATCAAGGATTGGGTTCGAAAGCCATAAAGAAACTATTAGCTAAAATTGGAGCCAATAATGCTTTAATTGGCGAAATTGAAAAAGAAAACCCAAATAATCCAATTACCATAAAAAGATTCTTATTTTATTCTAAATTGGGGTTTAAAAAAATAGATTCGGAATATTTATTATATAATGTCCTTTATACCCCATTAATATATACCAAAAATAAAGAAATTAAAAAGAGGGAACTTGATAAAATATTTTTTGAATATTATTTAATAAATTGTGGTGAAAAAGAGGTTAAAAGAAATTGTAAAATAATTGCCTAAGCCAAATAAAGGAAGTGAGGTTTATGGAAAATAAAAAACTCCAGAATATGATGATTCTAAATGGAAAAGATATCGGAATAAGTAGGATTAAACTAGATAAAAGTGACTTATTAATTTTTGATAAATCAGGTACTTATTGTTTCCAGGTTTGTGTATATTATAGTTGGAAAGAAATTAATAAAGCTAAAATTGGTGAAAAAGAAAAAATAGATTTCAACGAGTATATACTCCATGAAAATGAAGAACCGGCATTAATTTGGCCTACGGAATTTTATATTGAGAAAACAAGTGATGGAGCGTTATATTTTTATTTTAAATTTGAAAATATGTCAAAGATGGCAACTTATATGAATGCTCGAGGGGCTTTTGATATAACTCTTAATTCCTTCGAGGCTAGGGCTTATATTGATTATAAAGATGCCGTTAATGGTTCTATTATTTATGAATTTTAAATAGTTGAAAAGGAGGGTAAATATGATTAATATTAAAGAAAATAATAAAAATGTAAATGAGTTTAATTTATTATATGATTTGGTTGGATGGGGTGCATATGATGATGCTATTACGCAAAAAGCTTTAGATAATACATATTATTCAGTAAGCGTTTATGATGATACCAAAATTATTGGTTATGGTCGGCTTATAGGTGATACCATTTGTTTTTTATATATTCAAGATGTTATGGTTGCACCTCTCTATCAAGGCCAAAAAATAGGAACTTTGATAATGAATAAATTATTAGAAAAAATTAATCAAATAAAAAAAGAAAATCCAGATTTAAGAGTTTACTTAGGAGCATCTAAAAACAAAGAAAAATTTTATGAAAAATTTGGTTTTGTAAAGAGAATAGATGCTGATTTAGGCTATGGTATGATTTTAAAATAAGATAAAAGAAGGTGATGAAAATAGAAAATACAGGATTAAAAAGAGGATATTTAGAATTACAACATTATCGGGATGATTATCCTCAAATTTATGAACAAGAAAAAGCAGAACTTTTAAAATTATATAAAGATAGAATTAAATATATTGATCATATTGGAAGTACGAGTATAAAGGGTATTATATCGAAACCGATTATTGATATAAATATTCAAACTGATGATTTAGATGATTTTAAAAATTTTACCGAATCTAATATTGAAGGAGATATTTATACTGTAAAAAAAGAACCTACTTTAGGTGGAGACTATTTAATTAGAAAAGAAGAAGATGGGAAAGTAAAAGCCTTTATCCATGTTTATAAAACTGGTGATATTAATAGCATAAATACTATTATGTTTAGAGACTATATGAATTCTCACGAAGATGAAGCTAAAAGGTATGAAGATTTAAAAATGGAATTATATGATATGTATAAAGGTGATAGACAAAAATATGTTGAGGGGAAAGATAAGTATATTAAAGAAATAATTGCTTTAGCTATGGAAGAAAAAAGAATTAAGGATTCAAGTGATTAAATATATAAACCATCTAGGTATATATATTTAAAGTGAATGACAAATTAGTTTTCTGATATAGATAAAACAGCAGAATAGTGTTTAACTCGATTTATATAGATAATAGTTACGAGAGGAGCTGTATTATGACAACAATTTATTTAATAAGACATTCTATTAAAGAAAAAAATTATGGCGTTTTTGATAGCAATGATGATAACCAAATTAAAAATGAAAAGGAAATTTTAAGCGTTGATGGAGAGAAAATTGCAGAGCGTTTGTCTAAACATAAAGAATTACAAAATATTGATGAGATTTGGGCTAGTAATTATGTTAGAGCAATTCAAACGGCTAAATATATATGTAAGAATAATAATATTGAATTAAATATTTCTACAGCATTTGATGAAAGACATTACGGAAAATGGAGTAATGTTGAGGATAAAGAAAAATTTTGGATTAATCAATTTTTAAATAAAAATTTAAAAAATATTGATGGGGAATCACAAGTTGATGTTCAAAATAGAATGGATAAAAAAATAAAAGAAATAATTTATAATAATGAAAACAAAAGAGTTGCAATAGTATGCCATAATGCTTGTATATTATTTTATTTACTAAAATATTGTAATTTAAAAGAAGCTAAAATTAATAAGCAATTGACTATTACATATAAAGATAAAAAAATAATTGAATCGGGTATTATGAAATCTCCATCAATTATGAAATTAACATTTAACAATAATTCTTTAATAGATATTTCATATTTTGAGATTGATTAATAATTGTTGTTAAAAAAACTGAGAGGATTGGAACGTAAAAATGTAATTTATTTTATTAAAAGAAAATAAAAATTTAGAATTATAAAGATAAAGGAGTAGTGATTTTAGATGAGTATAATTACAAGTGCCAGTGGTTCGTCATGTTGGAGAGGATTAGATTATTATAAAAGTAAAAAAATAAAAAATATAAAAAAATTAAATAATAACGAATATACGAGTATCGTTTCAGGAAATAAAAACTATAAAGTTTATCTTAATTTAGAGCATCCTAGAAAGTCAACCTGCAATTGTCCTCTGGCTAATGGAAAACGCATTATTTGCAAACATATTGTTGCAACTTATTTCAGTGCTGTTCCAAATAGTGCTAAAAATTTTGAAGAAGAGCAAGAAAAATTACAACAAGAATATGAAGAATATGAGAAAAATCAATACAATAATGCTATAAATTATTTAAACAAAATGTCTAAAAAGGAATTAATTGAAGAAATTGTTTATATTTTTAATTATGCTCCAGAATGGATTTATACTGATTTTGTTAGAAGAAATGACATAAAAGGATAAATTGCAAATTTTTATGATAAAAAATTTATGAAAGGAAGTGACTTATATGGTAAATAAATCAAAAAATAAGATAGTAAATAAAGTTTTAAAGGCTAAATATACTGACAGTATTTTTGAGAGTAAAAGACATTTAGATGATTATGGAAATGAATATTGGTATGCTAGAGAACTATCAAAGGCATTAGAATATAGTGATTGGCGCAATTTTTTAAAAGTTTTAAATAAAGCAAAAATAGCTTGCAAAAACTCAGGATTGAATGCAGATGAACAACTCGTTGAAGTCAACAAGTTGTCGAAAAGAAACAATAATGCTAATGTTAACATACAAAATTATAAACTATCGAGATACATATGCTATCTAATAGTACAAAATGCTAATCCAAGTAAAGATGTAGTTGCTTTGGGGCAAACTTACTTTGCTATTCAAACAAGAAAACAAGAAATTACAGAGCAAGAATATGAAACTTTATCAGATGATGAAAAAAGATTTTATCAAAGAAAATTAACTAGGCAAGG